>JABXKY010000059.1 GCA_013619005.1 Candidatus Bathyarchaeota archaeon
GATGTGGAGTCTTCCGAAGCCCCCCGTTGCAAGGATGGTTGATTTTGCCCTCGCGATCTTGTACTCGTCGCTGTCCAGGTCAAAGAGAACAACTCCCGCGACCTGTCCCTTGTCGTCCTTAATGAACTCCACCGCGGCGGTCAGCTCGATGTAGCTGATCTCCCTATTGATGACCTCGTCCATGAGGACCCTGGTGATCTCCATGCCCGTATAGTCCTTGCAGCTGTGCATCCTGCGGCGGCTTGTTCCACCGCCTGGGGCCAGCTGCATGGTGCCGTCCTCGTTTTTGTCGTAGAGGACGCCCAGCTCCTCGTGCCACTTGATGACCTCGGGTCCGTCCTTGACCATAGCCTCGACCAGTTCGGGGTCGTTGACATAGTGTCCTCCCCCGATAATGTCCAGGTAGTGTAAAGTAGGGCTATCCTTGAGGTGGTCCGCTGCCTGGATCCCGCCCTGGCTCATCTTGCTGTTGGCGTCTCCCAGCCTCAGCTTCTGGACTATGAGTATCTTGTCCTTGTCGATGCCGTTGTCATGGGCCTTGATGGCGGCGCTTAATCCAGCTCCTCCTGCGCCTATGATGAGGATGTCCACATCATAGTCGATCTTTGATAAGTCGATATCCTTCTTACTGATGATGCTGTGTGCCTCAATCTGGTCAACCACCTCGTGGGGCATCAGGTCACCTTTGTTGTGGCCCACCTTGAGTTCCCTCTTCTGGTCCATCTTCCAGTCCGGGTGGAAGTCCTCAAGGACCTTCTGGCGCTCCTCAGCCGTCATGGGCCTGTATCTTTTACCCACCCTTTCCGCCCTTGAGTCAGCTACCTTTGCAAGGCTCTCTGCCATGTACTCGGGGTATCCGCTCTCGTGATCACTCATTGATATCAATCTCCCTGCTGTTGTAGAGCTCTGCAAGCTCCTCCTTGCTGGCGCCCATCATCTTGGCTATTTCATCATCGTAGACGCCATCCTCTACAACCTTAACCCTGTCAAGGACGTGCTGGCTTGGGCCATCGATGTACTTGGCGTACAGGCGCCTCGCCAGGGTGGCCGCGTTGTACGGCACTATCTCCGCCGGGCACCTCACGGCGCATAACCCGCATGTGAGGCAGTCAAAGCTCAGCTTGGCTGCCTGGGTTATGTCTCCCCTGAGGGCTGCCTGGACATAGTCCATGACGTCAAGGTCCTGGGGGCACGCCTTCGTGCATGTGTTGCACGAGAGGCACCTGCTGAGCTCCGGGTAGTACTCCAGCATGGTATTGGCGGTTGGCCTGACCTTCTCGATGTCATACGTGATCTTCTCGGCAGGGTTGAACGGGATCTGCGCGATGTACATGCCGTCCTCCACGATCTTCTGGCAGGCCAGGGCTCCCTCGAGCTTGTAGCTTCCCTTTGTCCTGTAGAGTGTGGCGCACGCCCCGCAGTATCCTCCCCTGCATCCCGATCCTCGCCTGAACTGGTGTCCCGCGTACTCCATGGCCTTCATTATGGTCAGGTCGTAGGGCACCTTGTGCTTCTTTCCCATCACGAAGATGGTTACCATTTCAACGTTGTTTTCCATTTCATCTACTCCATCAGGCCCTTCTCGGTGAGTAGGGACGTTGGGTCCGGCTCGTTAGCCGTGAAACCAGTCGCTTCCTCGTCAAGTCCAAAGGCTAGCGCCATGAGCTGTGTGAAGTAGACGACGGGGACTGAATCAAAAGTTGGGTACTGTTTCTTTATCTGGGTCTGCCTTGGCCCGAGGTTGTACTCGCAGAGGGGGCACGCCGTTACCAGCAGGTCCGCTCCCGCGTCCTTTGCGTACTTGAGCACGTTGTGGCTCAGGTCGGCAACCGCCTCCTTCATGTGGACCGTGTGGTATGCTCCGCAGCATTTCTGCTTGTATGCGAAATCAACCACCTCTCCCCCCAGTGCCTCGATGAGGTCCTCAAGTATCGTCGGGTTGTCCGTGTCGTCGATCCCGATCCCCCTTGGGCGCAGCAGCAGGCAGCCGTAGTAGGGTGCGATCTTGAGCCCCTCCAGGGGCTTCTTAACCGCTTCCTTGACCTTGTCCCAACCGTGCTCCCTGAGAACCTCCAGGTAGTGTAGGACCTCGACCTTTCCACTGTACTTGATTTCCTCCCTGTACATTATGTCGTGGATTTTCTGTTTTTTGTCGTCGTCCTCGTTGAACGTCTGGTTGCTCCGTTTCAGGGTGTTGTAGCACATGGCGCACAGGGTGACCACCTGTTTGCTGTCAACCTTGTCGGCCTCCTTGAGCTCTTCGACCCTGATCAGGTTCCTTATTGGGGCTAGGTGGTGCATGACATCGTCCTTTGCCAAGGCGTGGACGGTCCCGCAGCAGTTCCATCTTCCCGGTTCAACCATCTCTATGCCGAGCTCGCTGGCGGAGGCGATGGCTGAATCCTCAAAGTTTTTTGCGTTGGTTTTAAGCGTGCATCCAGGGTAGTATGCTATTCTCATGACGTCAACTTCCTCTGGTTGCTTACTATCGCTATCTGGGGTAATTCCCTGAGTTCCTCCGCGGACAGGTCGTCGAGGCTCACCTCGTCGTGCTTCTTCCTGAGCACCAATTGCCTCAACGCCTCCATGACGTTGGCCACGTCTATCCCCCTAGGGCACCGTACCTCGCAGTTGAAGCAGGTGCTGCATGTCCAGATGGTCTTGGATTCAAGGACTTCACTTAATCCGATCTGTGTCATCCTGATTACCTTTGATGGGAGATAGTCCATGTCCTGTGTCATGGGGCAGCCGCTGCTGCAGCCACCGCACTGGAAACAGAGGTCCACGTTTTCTCCGCTGAGCTCGTTCACCCGGTCCTTGAAAGCGTTATCACCGGGGTCCAAGCGGAGAACTAGATTAGACCCGAATGAAGACATTGCTACAGGGTTTACGTCGTGGATAATATAACTTTACCTTGGATAACCCATAGTTTTTATCGCTCCTGAGGTGAATTATGGAATCGATTTGACTAACATTTTCGTAAAATACTATTCAAATAGCGAAAATGCCGCCCTTTTCGCCTTAAATGTGATCAATATTTTCATCCTTTCCTTATCAAACAGGTTTTTACTTCTTTTTAAGTCGTCCAATCATCAATTCTTTTAGAAAAAACCTCAGGAAGTTTGGGTTTTAACCCAGTTTCATGTAATATCTTTCCTCCAGCACTCTTTCTGGCGCGGAAAAAAGACAACAGTCGCAAATAGGGGGAGGGGGGGTAGCGGAACAAACCACGGAAAACGCCCTGGTTCGTGAACGGGTTGCTAAAAGGGTTGGTTTAAGGTCAGTATATACTACGAAAAGTGTCATGGTTGCCGGTAAAAATATGCACAAACCCCGTTCCGATCTATGCTTCTTAACTCAGTAGGTCTCCCATTCCTCGGTGACCAAGTTGTACTTCCAGCGGTAGTCCTGGTCCTGAAAACTCGTGTGGAACTCGTGGAGCCTCTCAACCATCTCGATGGCCGCCCTGACCTCGTACTGATCCCTGTCCATGGTCTTGGATTTCCTCATAGTATGCAGGACCCCCTTGCATCCAGATGAGAACCGTAAACCGTACGCCCCGACCTTCACCGGGAAGCTCCTGCACATGAGCGGCCTGCTCTCGTATATCTGGCACAGGTTGTCAACGAGGTGGGTGCACACGTTCTCGGTGTGCTGGTACGTGAAAACATTCGTCACTGTGTCCTTTCCCCTCCCAAGGTATGGCCTGACCTTGTCCTGAGGGAAAAGGTCCTTCTCATCAGGGAACAGGGTGAGCCCTGTGGTCTCGTCTCCCTTCCTCAGGTTGCTGCAGCAGCGCCCACATTGCGTGCACTCATCCAAGCCTTGGCACCGGTTGAATACTGTCTCTTTCACTTCTTTAGAACGTTATCTTTTTTTCGAAACTCTCAAAACTGAATGGGGTACACAGTATCTGATTGTGATATGGAGTACCATCTCAAAACGCCGGTAACTGATGGGGACATCAGGAAACTCAAGGCTGGGGACCTTATTTACGTCACGGGCACGATAATAACCGCCAGGGACGAGGCGCACCTCAATGCACTTGAGCTTCACGAGGAGGGAAAGGAGCTGCCTGTTAGCTTCAAGGGCAGGGGAGTGTTCCACTGTGGCCCCATCATGAAGAAGGATGAGAACGGCAAGTGGCAGGTAGTGGCGGCGGGCCCGACTACGAGCGCACGTATGGAGATATTCCAGGACAACTTCATCGAGGTCTTCAAGCCGGCCCTGATCATCGGCAAGGGCGGAATGGGGGAAAGGACAAGCAAGGCGTGCATCAAGCATGGGTGTGTCTACGGGGCCTTCACCGGCGGGGCAGCTTTGCTTGCGGCCCGCGGCATCAAGGAGGTCACGGATGTCTTCTGGCTGGAGGAGTTTGGTATGCCCGAGTGCCTTTGGGTCTACAAGGTAGAGGATTTCGGGCCCATTATCGTGACAGT
>JABXKY010000249.1 GCA_013619005.1 Candidatus Bathyarchaeota archaeon
TAACCCGGATGAACTGTGGATGGCCCAGCTAGCAGCCGTAAAAGAGGCATTAGGTACCGCCAAAGTTGAACCTAGCCAGGTCTCGGCCATCGGGATAACTAATCAACGTGAGACCACTGTGATCTGGGATAAACGTAGCGGAGCCCCCATCTATAACGCCGTGGTGTGGCAGTGCAGGCGCACAGCCGAGATGGTTGAACATGTAAAACTCGACCACGGGGCAATGATCAAGGAAAAAACAGGGCTGATCCCTGACAGCTATTTCTCCGCCCCCAAGGCAAACTGGATACTGGAAAACGTGCCGGGGGCACGCGGTAAAGCGGACCGGGGGGAGCTTTTGTTCGGCACAGTGGACTCTTACCTGCTCTATAAGCTGACGGGCGGCGTGGTCCACTCCACGGACCCCAGCAACGCCAGCAGGACGCTACTTTATAACATACACACTGGAGACTGGGACCCTGAGCTCCTGGAGGTATTCAATATTCCTGACTCAATGCTACCAGAGATCAAGCCCTCAAGCAGCATCATAGGATACGTAGACCCAGGGATCCTCGGTTGCGAGGTACCCATCACAGGATGTGCGGGGGACCAGCAGGCAGCCCTCTTCGGCCACCAGGCGTTTCAGCCCGGTGAATCCAAGTGCACCTATGGCACGGGGAACTTCCTCCTTCTGAACACCGGGAACAAACCGGTAACATCTGAGAGGCTTCTAACCACAGTTGCCTGGGGCATCAACGGCGAGACCACCTACGCGTTGGAGGGAAGCGTGTTCACCACGGGGGCAGCGGTACAGTGGCTCAGGGACGGACTGGGCATCATTGAATCCGCGGAGGAAACCGAGGCACTGGCGGGGTCAATCCCGGATAACGCTGGGGTCTACATGGTTCCCGCGTTCACTGGCCTCGGGGCTCCTCACTGGGACCAGTACGCGAGGGGCACCATCACGGGGCTGACACGGGGCACCACGAGGGCCCACATCGCCCGGGCGGCCCTTGAGTCCATTGCATATCAGACATATGACCTTGTGGACGCCATGCAACTTGACAGCGGGTACGCCATAAAGAGTCTGAGGGTAGACGGCGGAGCCGCTCGCAACGGGTTCCTGATGCAGTTCCAATCCGAAATACTCGGGGTTCCCGTGGTACGTCCACGTATGGTTGAGGCAACTGCTAGAGGTGCAGCCTTCCTCGCAGGACTGGCCGCAGATATCTGGCCAAGCGTATCAAGTCTCACAAAATCCCAGGCCGATGTTTTCAATCCAAATATGGACCAGGAAAAAAGGGAGACGCTATTGGCTGGGTGGAGAAGCGCCTTGGGGAAAACACTAATTCGTTGAGACCGTGAATCACCTGATATGAGTGAACCAGTGTGGGTGCCTTTCAGCATCCTTGAGCCCTTTGTCGTTGATGTCTTCAAATCCATAGGAGTACCCCAGGTAGATGCCGAGACCTGTATGGACGTATTACTGGACGCCGACCGAAAGGGGTTAGACACTCATGGCGTCAACAGGTTAAAGCCAGTCTATTATGACAGGGTCCTCAACGGGTTACAGAAGCCAGTCACAGAGCTTGATGTGATTCGAGAGGGCCCCACCACCGCTGTCGTTGACGCCAATAACGGGATGGGCATGGTCGCCTCCCACTACTCCATGATGACTGCCATATCCAAGGCCAAGGAATATGGCATGGGCATGGTGGCCGTCCGCAACAGCACCCACTACGGGATAGCCGGCTACTACGCCGAGATGGCCTCAAAACAAGGGCTCATAGGCATGACTGGGACCAACGCTAGACCCTCGATAGCCCCCACCTTCGGGGTTGAGCCTATGCTGGGCACAAACCCCATGACTTTCAGCTTTCCAACCGATGAGGCGTTCCCGTTTACCCTGGACTGCGCCACCAGCATTATCCAGCGAGGCAAGGTCGAGGTATCCGCTAGGGCACACAAGCCTCTCCCCGAGGGGCTTGTAATTGATAACCGTGGGGAATACATGACAGACCCAGAGAAAACACTCACGTCTTTACTCTCTGGTGAAGCCGCATTACTCCCACTCGGCGGGGCAGGTGAAGAAACAGGTGGCTACAAGGGGTACGGGTACGCCACAGTCGTGGAGATACTGTCAGCTGCGCTCCAGCAAGGGTATTTCCTCAGGGCAGTAAACGGGGTCAACCTAGGCCACTTCTTCATAGCCATCAACGTCGAGGCGTTCACCGAGCTTGACGCCTTCAAACACTCGACGGGCTCCATACTCAGAGAACTCAGATCCGCTCGTAAAGTGCCCAGTGAGCCAAGGATTTACACCGCCGGTGAGAAAGAATACCTCACGAGCCTCGAGCGCAACATAAAAGGAGTCCCAGTTACTTCAGGGGTACAGAGTGAGCTTTTAGCTATTCGTGATGAGCAAAACCTGGACTACCTTTTCCCCTTTGAGTGACATGCGCGCGCAAGTGTTTCTAATTGCAGAAGCGGAAGCAGGTGATAAACACCGTGCTCGCCTCGATCCGTGTTTCCCCCGCTGTTAATCGCTAGGAGACGAAGAGAGGGGTCATCTTTCTAGCTTCGACCAGGCCATCCATATCCGAGTCTGAGGGGCGCTCCTTGTGCCTACTGGCCGCGTCCAGGACCCTCGGGAGTAAATCAACGTCCCCCGCTGTGTTCAGGAATATGCCTTCTTGCCCTATTATCCATGATACCGCGAGGTCAAGGTCCTCCTGAGCCTCCAGTGGCTCGTACCATGTACGCCTGGTCCTCGGCTTCTCCGCCCATGGGCCTTTCGTCACTGATTTAATCGTCTGCACGGCCACACCACGGTCCTTACAAATCTTGACCAGTTCCTCGAACTCTTTCCTGTACCTGGCGTTCCTGTAAAGGGGATAATTCCATGGCGTCAACACCGAGTCAAACTCGAACCTTTCAAGGCTCCGTTTATGCATTGTTGGCGCTAACAGGCCGTGGCCCGTTACGCCGATAAACTTCACCAAGCCCTGGTCACGCGCTTCGACTGCTGCCTTCAGAGCCCCCTCGTCGTCCATAGCCGTGTCCCAGTCATCGGGGTGAACCAGGTTATGCAGCTGCAGGAGGTCTACGCTACCCACTTGGAGCCTTTTCAGTGAGTTGTTGAACTCCTTTTTGGCCGCTGTGTATGTCCTCTCCCCCGTCTTCGTGGCCAGGAAGAACTTTTCCCGGTGTTCTCCCATCCAGGGCCCTATCCTCAACTCGCTGTCCCCGTAACTGGCGGCGGTGTCTATGTGGTTTACCCCGTGTTCCAACAGGAGCTTGAGTACATCGTCAGCTACTTCCTGTGAGACGTTACCCAGAGCCGCTGCACCAAACAACGTGGCGGTGCTCTTGTGTCCGGTTGAGCCAAAAAACTGTTTCCTAATCATAATAAGGGCTTGGAGCCTCAACGGAAAAGAATATCCTTCACCTAGACCCTGAGAACGACCTTATCCACATAATCATCCATAACACGGGCGAATCCCCGGATCGTCTCCTCGGAGTGAGGCTTAACCTCGTTGTACTCCGGGTCCAGGGTCTTCTCGGGTTTGTATTGCTGGAACACGAACTTTTTTGCTCCGCGCACCATCTCCCCCATTTTCTGCACGGTTTCCGTTTCAACGAACCCTGGGACCGCTGTGCACCGGAACTCATAGTCCAACTCGCCGTCCTTGATTATGTTGATGCTCTCCATTATCGAGTCTGTGTCCTCTGTACCGAGTGAGGCATAGTTCTCAAGGGAGGTCTTGACGTCCATGGCGATGTAATCTAGGAAGGGCATGCATTCCCTCAACGCGTCTGGTTTCAGTCCGTTTGTATCAAGTTTGACTTTGAACCCAAGCCCTCTAAGCCTTTCAAGGAAAGCGGGTAACTCGGGGTCCAGCGTGGGCTCTCCACCAGTTACCACGACGAAATCCACGTATCGCTTCCTCTCGAGAAGACTCTCTATGATGGCCTCTTCCTCGTGAAACGGACCGGCATAACCTTTCACCAGTTCGCCGTTGTGACAGTATGGGCACCGTAGGTTGCAGCCCGCGGTGAAGAGAACCGAGGCTACCCTGTCGGGGTAGTCTATGAGGCTAGTCTTCTGGAAACCCGCGAACCTCAATCATCGTGACCTTCAATGAGGGGGGCAGATGCCTCGAATGTCTTCCTGATGCTGAACTCGGCCTGCTTCCCGTCGTTCCACTGCTTCACCGGCCTCATGTACCCGACTACCCTGCTGTACACCTCACACTCTGCTTCGCATGTGGGGCATATGTGTGCCTCACCTGTGATGTACCCGTGGGTTGGGCAGATACTGAACGTGGGCGTCAGCGTAAAGTAGGGGATATTGGTGGTCTCAGTCATCTTCCTGATGAGGTTGGCCGCGGCCTTCCAGGAGTGCAGCTTCTCACCGAGGAAGGTATGGAACACAGTTCCTCCAGTGTACAGGCTGTCT
>JABXKY010000179.1 GCA_013619005.1 Candidatus Bathyarchaeota archaeon
CTGAACCTCTCCTGCTATTCGTCCATCCACGGTGACTCCGGCACTCTGGCATGTTCCCAGCATCTCGCTTACCGCTGTCTTCAGCGATGCAGCGTAGATACCCGGGCGCTTTTTCTTCGCGATCCCGATGAGGTCCTCGAATGACATGTCCGCGACAAGGTCTGTGTTCGGCGTTGATGAGCCCTTCTTTATACCAGTCACTTGGCTGATGAGGGCGAACGTAGTCAGCATGCCGACAGTTACGGTAAAGGCCTTTGTGTCTGTGTCAATGGTTACCTCGACCGGCACTGGCAGTCCATCATACTCGGCCGTCTCTTCGTTGATCTTTGCTACTACCTGCATTGTGTTGATGCCCAGTGGTCCAAGAGCTGGACCGATTGGGGGGCCGCCTGTGGCTTTGCCGCCGTTTACGATGAAGTTGAGTGTCTGCTCTACCATTAGTATTTTACTCCTTTGAGTTCTCGGACATAGTCTGCGTGGACTGTGATAGGCAGCGTGAACGCGGCCTCAAGTATCTCGATGGTTACCTCCTCTTTGGAGAGGTCGACCCTCACGATACGTGCCTGCATTCCCCTGAAGGGCCCCGCGATTACCTCGACTAGGGTTCCCTCGTCTAAGCCTTCTACGACAGCTTTGGTTTCTATATAGTGGTCAACCTCGTCCGGGCTGATTGTTCCCTGTACTCGCTCCCTGGTGTGCCTCATGCCGCGGATTAACTCGTCCACGATGTGGGGCGTCGGGGCCTCGATGATTATGTAGCCCCTTAGCTCGGCTGGTGCGAGGATGGCCTGGATGGATAATCCTTCGACCTTGGCCTTGTCGGACAGCATTAGTGCTACCGTCCTCTCCTGGCCGTTCGTAACCTTCACCGCGTAAAGGGATGTTCTCAATGTTTTTTCGGACAACTTGACCACGCCCGATGCACCAAGCATTACCAGGTGCGTAGATATTAAGATTGCTAAAAGTTTGGATGCGGTTCATACGGATTCATGAGATGGGTGGGGTTCAGGGTTATGGCGGGGTTTGCATCAAGTAACTTGGTATAACGTGAAAAAAATTCTCTGGCGCTGGCTCGTTCTCCTTGACAAGACATATAAAACACGGTTGAGGATGGTATGTAAACTGGTGCAAATATGATTTCATCTCTTTTGTCAAAGGTGGCGGAGCAGGTCCATGACCAAGCCTTGCTTTTCCTTGAGTTCGAGGAGGTAGCGGTGGTTGCAACTGCGTTCCTCTTTATTTTGATGTACGCGTTCTACGTGAAGTGGCCGTACAACAAGGAAACTTAAAGGGTTTTTTATACCGGCTGCAATACAACCGACATGAGCCTGACTATGTAGCCTATGATTCCCAGTACGCCGATCCCGGCGAATACTATCTTTATGCTCATCCAGTACGTCTTCCAGTCTGGCTTGGTAAGTGTCCTCAGCAGGCGGTCCGCTGATTGGAAGAACTCGTTTAGACCCATGTTGTTCAAGCATTGGATGAACGAATGATAGTTAAAGTTTACTAATCTGCGAGGAGTTTCTCGGCGAACCACTGGGCGTCAAACGTCTCCAGGTCGTCGTACTCCTGTCCCACACCCACGAACAGCACCGGTTTCCCCGTGAGGTACGAGACGCTGAGGCTGCTGCCTCCCTTGGCGTCGGCGTCCACCTTTGTGAGTATGGCCGCGTCGAACCCGATGTGGTTGTTGAACGTCATGGCCTGATCCGTGGCGTCGTTCCCGATTAGGCTGTCCAGTATCATTATGGTGAAGCTCGGGTCTACCACCCTTTTCATCTTCTGGAGCTCGTCCATCAGGTTCCTGTTAGTCTGCATCCGCCCGGCGGTGTCGATGAGGACAACATCGATTCCCTGGGCCCTGGCGTGCTCAACGGCGTCGAAACCGACGGCCGCTGCGTCCGAGCCGTACTTGTGCTTGATGACCCTCACCCCTAGCCTCCTGCCGTGCTCCTCAAGCTGCTCTATGGCGCCAGCGCGGTAAGTGTCACCTGATGCCAGGACGACGCTGTAACCAGATTTCTGGAGCTTGTGGGTCACCTTGGCTATGGTGGTGGTCTTCCCGGTGCCGTTGATGCCCACGAACATGATGCTGAAGGGCTCCCCTTCCTTCTTTGATTGTGATATCTTCTCCAAGAAGTCCACCTTGTTGCTGCCGTTCATGACGACCTCAATGGACTCCATCAATGCGGTGCGGGCTACATTTGTCTTGTCACCGAAACGGGGTGCATCGGTGCCCACCAGCCGCTCCTTCATCTCGGCGCACACCCTTTCCGCGACCTCGACGCTCACATCGTTGCCGATGAGCTGAATCTGCAGGTCCCATAAAAGTGGCTCAAGGTCCTTCTCGGTGAACCCCGAGTTGCTTATCCTGTTTACGATGCCCTTTAGGCCGTTACGAAGTTTCTCGAACATTAGATTGATCCCTGCACAGCGTTCTGAATCTCGGCGGAAAGCCTCTCGGCCATGCCCTGGTGAGTCTCAAGTTGCGCAAGAATCTGTCCAAGCTGCTCCTCGATAGAGGCCTGGGCCTTTTCCATCTCGGCTAGTCTGTCGTTAACGTCTTTAACCGCATCTTCATACTGCATCTCTATTGAGACGCCGGCGCCGATGCCGACGACAACGTTGTCGATGCCGCCCATCTCGGCGTTAATGAATGCCCCACCCCCGACGGGGACGAGGAGTTTTGTCCCAGATTCAACCTTCTTCAGGTCTCCCAGGGATTGCTGTGCCAGCCGGAGCTCTGAGACTGCACCAAGTACCTGTTGGAGTCTCTGCTGTAGGGTGTTTGATGATCCCTCCATCATCCTCATCTCTGTGAGGAGCTGACGGAGCTGGTTTTCTTTCTGTTGGAGACCTGAGGACAAGTTACTCTACCTGTTCCTCGGTTATGCTCTGGATCTTTATCTCGTACCTCTTTGCGCGGTGGCGGCTTCCCATCTCGGCGTAGATGCGCTCGACTGCGTGCTCCTCCTTCGCCGCGGCTATGAGCGTGTTAAAGGTCAGTGGCTCAAAGAAGTGCCGCTTCATGATCTCGCCCTTAATCCTGTATGCCTTGCTCATCGCTATACCTCCGCCAGAGTGACGACTACTACGCCGTCGCTGTCCTTTGTCATCTTGACGCGGATCTTGCGTGGAGGGTTCTTGATGCCCCTGGCCCAGATAGCCTCGTTGACGGAGGGATCGATCACGATCTCCGTGGGCTTCATGTGGCGCTCAGTGAATGCCTTGAGTACCATCATCGCCTTCTCCGCCCTGCGGAACTTCTGGACAATCCAAGCCCTTCCGAGAGGCACTGTGTATATTCGTTCTAGTTCTGACATTCTTGGTTCGCTCCTAAGCCCTTAATTTCCTGCTTCGCCAGTGGCGTCTGCTCTTTGGGCTCCACCTGACATCGCCCCTTGTCTTGGCGATGATCCATGCGGGCACCGATTTGTTGGACTTACCCGCCTTTGCTAGGCGCAGCTTGTAAGCCAGTGGTTTGTTCCTTGCCATTTTTCTATACTCTCCTAATGCTGATATCCCTCTTGGTCTGCTGGTTCTGAATCTGAGTCAGCAGCTGCTTAAGAAGTTCATCGTTGATGGGAAGAGGCACCCTACCAGCCTGAGCCAGCTGGAGTAGCTGTAGCTCGATCTGTGCCGCGAACTCTGGTTTCACCAGTTTCACGTTCTGGAGCCTCTGCCTTGCCTCAGGTGTGAGGATCTTCCGCATGAGGACGGCTTTCTGGGCCTCAGCATCAGCCTGAGCTTGCGCTGACTGATCCTGCTGTACCTGCTGAGCTTGAAGCTCCGCCATCCTGCGTTGCCTTATGGCTGCTAGATCCTCTTCTGAAGACATTGATTTTCACTAATAATTTTGTAGTTCGGGGTTTTCCCTGTCCAGGTCACGCTTGATCTGCGTGGACATGGCGTCGAGTAGACTGCGGCCCTTGCCAGATACAACACGGCCCTTTGTGCCGTCTTTCTGTGCAAGCCCAGCCTGCTCTAGCTGCTGTAGTATCGATCGGAGTATGTTTCCGCCAGCCTTCGCGAAGTGTGCGGGCCTTACGCCCCTCCTCTTGCGACCGCCGTACTCCTTCCTCAGCCTTGAGACTCCAACGGGGCCGTTCATGTAGAGCTTGCGTAGTACGCTGGCGCTCCTAACATACCACCAGTCGGGGTTCTGGGGCATCCGTTCAACGTGGCTCCCAGTCTTTACAAAGCCCGCCCAATCGGCTGGCTGGATCTCGCGTATGTTCTCTTTCATATATCCTGAGAGTCTGTTGATTAGCACGTTTGCTGGTACGTCGTATGCAGTTGTCATTTTTTCTTCTTTCCCAGATGTTTGAACCATTACAGGTCCCTACATATATACGTAGTCCTGCTTGATTCAGCAACTCTTAACC
>JABXKY010000226.1 GCA_013619005.1 Candidatus Bathyarchaeota archaeon
TAGTCACACTCAGCGGCGGTGAGAAAAGAAAGCTTGCCCTGGCCAGGGCGCTACTACAACAGCCACTGATACTGCTCCTGGACGAGCCCCTCAACAACCTAGACACGGTCAGCAAGCACGCCCTCAGGGAGGAGCTGGCGACAATCCACAGGTACCTGGACCTCACGGTGGTCCATGTGACCCACGACCAGACAGAGGCCCTGACGTTGGCCGAAAGGATCGCGGTGGTCAGGAATGGCTCACTCATCACCACTGGCACTGTCGAGCAGGTCTACGCCGACCCTGTGGACGAGTACGCCGCGAGGTTCCTAGGCTACGAGAACATATATGATGTATCGGAGATCGAGCACGGCCGTGCATACTCAAAGGTAAAGATCAGCGGTGTTACCCTCCGCATGAGCAAGACGCCATCCGATGACCAGACAAAGATAGCAGTCCACGGCAGCGAGGTCATACTCCAAAGGAAGAAACCGAAGAAAACGGGAGACAACCTGTTTCGTTCCACCGTAACAAAAATTGTCACCACAGGCCCCACCGCCTACATCACCGTTGACATTGGGGTCCCCCTGGTACTCACCATGGGTAGGCGTCTTTTCAAAGCCACCAAACTCAATGTGGGGAAGATGTTCTGGATCCAGTTCAGCACCAACGCCGTCAAGCCCATCAAAGCTTAGAGACGGCGGCCTCGACGCGATTCATGGCCTCCTCCATTATGCCCATGCTTGTGCTGTACACAATCCTGATGTGGCCCTCACCGCCTGGCCCGAAGTAGCTGAAGGGGTCACCGTGCCCAGGCACCACGGCCACCTTGGCCTCATCCATGATGTACTTTGCCTCCACGCTGGTCAACCCATCTACCCTCGGGAAGATGACGTAGGTACCCTCTGGTTTACGGACATCAATGTTGGGCATCCCGCTCAGCCTGTCGTAGACATAGTCCCTGACTCCCTGGAGGTGGTCCACGAAGCCCTCGGCCCAGTGCCACGCCTCATCAAGGGCGGCCCTGCCCGCCTCCTGGCTCACGTTGTTGACGGGGTAGAAGTAACCCGGCGCAGCTCCCTTGACCTTAGCCATCAACTCGGGGTTCTGAGCGATAATGAAGCCCAGTTGGAGGCCTGCCAACGCGAATGTTTTTGCTGAACCCGTATAGGCTCAGGATCCTCTCGGCGGCGCCATCAATGCTTGCGGTGGCGATGTGCTCCCTGCCATCGTATATGATGTCACTCCAGATCTCGTCGCTCATGATCCACAGGTCGTGGTCCACGGCGAGGTCCACCATGGCTTTTAGCTCGTCCCTCCTGAGCACCCTGCCGTAGGGATTGTGGGGGTTGCAGACGCATATCATCCTGGTCCGCGGCGTCACCAGCTCCTTCAATCCCTCGAGGTCGAACTCTAGTGTCTCCCAGCTCACCTTGCTAGTGACACGCCTACCTCCAGCAGCGTCGATGCTCTTACCGAACAGGAAATCCACGGGGTCGAAGATGATGGCCTCGTCCCCGGGCTCCATCAGCGCCTTACATGTGAGCATCATGGCTTGGGCTACGCCGCTTGTGGCGAACACCTCGTCCGGGCTGCAACTGAATCCCTTCCTGTGGGTCACGTGCCTGGCGCATGCATCCCTGAAGGCGGAATTGCCGCCGTCGCCCCCGTAGCTGAAAACGCCGTCTACGGCCATGTTGGCGATGGCCCGCCTGATCTCCTCGGCTGCCCTGAAATCGGGGTCCGCGGCTGTCAACGGGATGACGTCTGGAGGGTACCTGCCCCACTGGTTGATGCTGTACTTGCGTAGCAGGTCGAAACGTATCTGGTCGTCATTGAAAAGGCTCATAGGTAAACTCTATACGAACGTGGATTAGATATTTCCGCAATGGAGAGGCGCACCACCAAGCCCGAGTACGGACCGTACATAGCCAAGGCCCTCGGTAAACTAGGTGAGGCGTCATCTGATGACCTCCTCACCGAAGTCTACATGTTGATGGAGGACAGGCTCCACCCCTCCGACCTCGTCATACTGCCCAACAATGAGCCGCGGTGGCGGAACCAGGCGCAGCACATGCTGGACGGAATGATCGATGACGGTTATATTGTCGAAAAAAATGGTTTGATGAGCCTCAGCGACTCTTAGCGGCCTCGATCCACCGCTCCACGACGTACATAGTGGGGTGCCGCTTTGTGATACCCTCGGACTCGTTTACCTCCACGAGCCTCCTAAGGAGACCCTCGGGCTCGGACTCGGCAACAACAGCTATGCTGGTAACGCCCGCTGCCTTGAGCAACTGCTGGAACTTTGGGCCGACACCCGGCAAATCACCTATATCATCAACAAGGGATTCCGGTTCAGACTCTTCAACTGGTTCAAGTTCAGGAGCTGGTTCAGGTAACGGCTCGGGCTCCTCGTCTGCCACCCAGTCATCCTTCTTGATAACGGAAATCTCCTTTTTAGGCGCAATCCTCCTGATCTTCTGGTCAACCTTATCCTGCCTCCCCTGGAGCCAGTAGATCACAACAACCAGTATTAACGTGAATAATCCTATGACTTGAAACGGGTTCATCAGGTACTATCATGAACCACGGTTAATAAACGCACCAAGACCGGGCAACATAGAATATAAAGAATAGTTTGAAACCTTTAAATGCCGACGGGTTAAGTACCGCTGGGACAGTAGTTCCCGTGACCTAATATGGAGAGAAAACAACGTTGGGGCAACCTCCGCATTACCGGGGCGATTTCGCCAATTCTTTGAGTCAATCCCAGGTCAGACCACGCTAGCCCTCAGCTTTAACATCATCAGCCTCCTAGCGGGGGGATTGATGGCTGTTTTCACCCCAATATTCAGTGTCAATCCCTGGATCCTAGCCTTGTTCCCTCCGATATTGACGGTGCGAGGCGGCATCGGGGGAATATTCAGCGGAAACCTCGCCACCATGATGCACCTGGGCCTCGTCAAACCCCAGATTAGGGGGAACACGGAGAATTACAGGGGGCTCATCAAGTCCGTGATCGTAATCACAGTCATGGACACCCTGATCCTCGGAGCGTTCAGCTTCATAGTGAACATCATCAACGGCTCGGCGCAACTCGGCCAGTGGTTCCTCTTCATCAGCGTGCCAACGGTTGCCTGCACCCTCGCGGTCTGCCTCAGTATCCCCATCACGAGCCTCATCGCCATCGAGACCTTCAACCGGGGACTTGACCCCGATATCCTGGTCTACCCCATCCTTGCCTCAATTAACGATATCGTGGTCACGGTGTTCTTCGTCACCGTCGTCTTCCTGAACCTCTGGGGAGGAATCTTCTACGGGGTCTTCGCTATCCTCTTTGTGGTTATCGTATCCGTCGTGGGTTACCTGGCGGTCAAGTCGAGGGATGACAGCTTCTTCCAGCAAACCATCAGGGAGGGAACCTTTGTTGTAGTCCTCAGCAGCGTCTTCGGCAGCGTCAACGGCGTGCTCCTTAGCAACCTCGGCCCCAGTCTAGCCGCGATGCCCGGTTTGATGACCATGTACCCGGCCCTCACCAACGCCCTGGGAAACGTGGGAAGCATCATAGGCTCCAAGACAACCACGGATATCGCCATGGGTTACTCCAAGAGCTTCAAGGAGGAACTCAAGGAGTCAGGTAAGAAAATCGTGCAGGTGGAGGTACCCGCGGCATTCATGCACGTGGTATTCGGCGTGATAGCGTTCATGTTATCGGTAGGACAGGGGGCGGCATTGATGCCCCTAATCGGCGTAGCTCTATCAAGCAACCTGATGAGCTTCATCATAATCACGGTGTTCGCCCTGTGGAGCGCCCACCTGGCCTTCGAGCGGGGCCTAAACCCGGACAACGTTGTAATCCCCGCCATCACCAGCGTCTCGGATACCACAGCCACGCTGGCGATAACCCCCGCCATCATGGTGGCGAGACTTCTGGGATTTTAGATGACAGTCTAATTTATTCATAAAGGATAGTTGATAGAATATCAGGAAAATATGGGTAACCGTACCTACTCGGCTAGATAGCAGGTAGTAGTCGACTTTATTCCGTGTATGCCCCTGATACTATTCATCACCAAGTCAGTTAGGGCATCATAGCTCGGACATTCGACGATGCAATAAACATCATATGGCCCGTAGATTAAATGAGCCTCCTTCACTCCCTCGAAACCCAGTAGCTCGTCTAACAACGTTCTCTCGACAAGGGGATCAATCCTTATTAAGACGAGCGCCATGATTGGTCCATTATTTTCTTCAGCCATCTAACCACAATTATTACTTGATTAACTAAATATTAAGTTTAATTACCACTGGGAATGCGTTTTTCGTGTTCATCCTATGGATTTGATACGTGTTTCACGTTGTAAGTCAAGAGCTTTCACTGGTTCGGATAA
>JABXKY010000363.1 GCA_013619005.1 Candidatus Bathyarchaeota archaeon
CAACAATGGCTGATTCCCCTCCGATTACGCTGATCGGTGTACCGAGCAACGATTTGTTGGCCAGTTTATGCGTCTTGATATCCATATCCCTCAGTATATCCGACCATATTTTGAGGGTTACCCTCCCCTCAATAACGTTAAATCAATTGACAGTGCCGTATCAGATATCATGAAGCTAATAACATACCATAAAAAAGAGGGCTACGGGCTTGGGGCCGTAGTAGGCGACTACGTCATCGACCTCAAAGAGGAAACAGGTGCTTGCTGTATACTCAGCCTCCTTGATATGGGCGACGAGGGAATGGAGAAGGCAGGAAAAGCGGTGGAGAAAGCCGAGGCGAGGATCAAGGAAGGTAATGTTGACGGCCTCCTCAAGCTTGAGGGGCTCAAATTGGACGCTCCCATACCGAGGTCAAGGAAGAACATCGTGTGCCTCGGGTTGAACTACGCCGAGCACGTGAAGGAGGGCGGCTCCGATAGGGACCTGCCGCCTCATCCAATATTCTTCACAAAGCCATCCACCACCATAACGGGTCCAACTGACCCAGTCCTCTACCACAAGGCAACAGAGAGGCTTGACTACGAGGTAGAGCTGGCCTTTGTCATAGGCAAGAAGGGCAAGGACATAGCAAAGGAGGACGCCCTTTCCCACATCGCTGGCTACATGGTGATGCAGGACATCTCGGCGAGGGCCCTCCAGAGGCAGCACCTCCAGTGGTACCGTGGAAAGAGCCAGGACACCTTCGCCCCCATGGGGCCATACCTGGTGACCCCCGACGAGGTCGGTGACCCGGGCAAGCTGGATATCTGGTGCAAGGTCAACGGCGTCATGAGGCAGAACGCCAACACCGAGGACCTGATCTTCGATATACCAACAATCATCAGCACTCTATCCGACGGGATCACGTTGGAGGTTGGAGACATATTCGCCACAGGCACGCCCTCAGGCGTCGGCGCAGCCCACGAGCTTGGTCTACTGAAGGTAGGGGACGTGATCGAGTCTGGAGTCCAGAACATCGGGGTAATCAGAAACAAGGTTATTTCTTAAAACACCCTTTTTTCAAAGATATTTTCAAATAACCAATCCAAAAGGAAGCCATTTTTGCGTTAACATTGAATTCATTGAGCTTCACCATGGACAATGTTTATATCCTGTGCCTTTTGTTTAGAGGTTTAGCTTCAAGTCTGGTAACATGAACCGGATTGGGGTATTCACAAGATGATTAACTTGGCAAAAGACGCACTAATTGGACCTCCGAAGCTGACCCGCTTTGAGAGGGCAAGAATCGTAGGGGCTCGGTCCCTGCAGATTTCACTCGGCGCACCGATGTTGGCACCGCTACCTGATGACGTAGTGGACCCAATTGACATCGCGGTCGTGGAACTCAACGAAAAGGTATTGCCCATGACAATCAGGCGGACATTGCCCGAGGGGTCCTTCCAGGATATCCCTCTCATGGATCTGCTCAAGACCAGAGTGCTGCAATAAGTGGGCCTGATATGAGCGAGCAGGATTTCTGGAGGACCGCCACGAAGGTTCTAGCCGTCACAGCGTCCCTCGTCGGGATAATCCAGCGGACACAATACCGTTTTTTGGACGTTTTATTCGAGGTTTGCGTCTTCCACGTGCCTACCATCGTATCGATTATAATCTATAGCAAACATTCACAATCGTAAATATACCAAAATCCGCATCATGGATATCATCATAGAGGTACGGAAATGGAACTATGTTAATACCCCAAGAGAAAAGGTATTACTGGAATCGAGACGACTATCATCTAACAGCATTCGTCATCACAGCCTCGGCATTCAGCTTTGTTATTCTGAACGTGGGTTTCCTTATGAGCGACAAGGCTCAGACCACAGTCATCACGGGAATGAAGGAGAACAACCGCAGCTTCCTTGCCAACGTACCCGGGGACTTTAATACCACGACGACAGCGTGCTCATAGAACGTCGTGTTCAACACCAATCCTGTTTACTATATTCAGCAAGGTTTAGATGGGCTACCCGCGCTCGTGCGCTGGTCATAGCCCCAAGAAGGATTATACCAATTATTCTCCAGATTATTGATTTGCGCGCGCGACATGTAGAATAAAAATAATGTGTGTGAGCGATAAAAACAGCAATTATCGCGAGTATCCCCTGATTATAAAGATTTAAAGAACCATCGCCGTATGTTCCATCGCGTTGACGTACCAGGTGCTCATTGTACACGGCGGCATAGCCTCGGGGAAAACCAGTAGAGGCGACCAGATAGCAGATTATGCTCGAGAAAATGGGTATAAGGTCCGTGGAATTATCAGCCAGAAGGTCATGAGGGACGGGGAAACCATTGGGTACGATATGGTTGACCTGGAGAATGGGAAAGCTAGGCCGATGGTGTACAAGGGAACCGAGGTACAGGGCGATGAATGGAGGCCGCTGAGGGGGCCGTTCCTCTACAACGAGGAGACCTTCCAGGAAGCGAACAGGCTGCTGGTTGAAGCCGCATGCGGAATGGATGACAAGTCCCTTGTGGTGGTTGATGAGTACGGTCACCTTGAGGCGAGGGGCTTGGGCGTCTACCCCGGGCTAAGAGCGGTGGTAGAGTCAATGGTGTCGGGTGGTAAGCTCCTGGTCCTGTGCAGGACGGATAAAATCGATGACGTGCTCGGGCTTTTCACGCAACCCGAGACCAGTTTGCTGGTAATGGACGTGTCCCAGGGTGATTTCATGGAGTCACTGGCTGATTCTTTTATCTAAAATTCGCGCTAATTTTATTTGAATTTGTGTCGGTACTTTTTCAAACTGATTTTACCGCTTGAAACCGTCACGCCTTCAGCTCTTAACATCCCGGTTTTCTCTTCCACTGCTCCTTCCGCTCCACCTCTAAAGCTACCGATGGCACCATCTGATTTAATGACACGATGGCAGGGTATTTGAGGTCCACAGGGATTGTTTCTCATGGTTGTTCCAACGGCTCGACCGGCAAGTGGAGACCATTTTGGGTTTCTTCGTGCCAGTTCTTTGGCCAGGTCTCCGTACGTTGTTACCTTTCCTTTTGGAACTTCAGCCAGTATGCGAAGGATGGATTGTTGATAGTCACTTAGTTCTGCTAGCTTCTTTTCATCTTCAGGCGTAATTTCATACATTTGCTACACCAATCCGTGCGAATACATTCTCCTTCTTCTTTTTCTCTTTTCTGCTATATGTGGGGTGAGATTGAATCTAAGTCTCCTGACCATGGATTGGGTTCTAGTCCTACGCCGGTTGTGAGACCACCGTTTTTTCAGTCGCTCGTGCTCTTTATATCATTCCCTTTGAACATTTCATCTAGGTGAACAAATTGAAGTTTAAAGAGGTTATAAAAAAGAGGCGAAGCATCCGTAAATACAAGGATACCCCCGTACCCAAGGAGCAGATACTTGAGATTCTTGAGGCAGCCCGGATCGCGCCATCCGCCAGTCACAGGCAGCCATGGCATTTCATAGTCGTCGAGGACAAGGAAACCATCAAAAAACTGGCTAAATCGGAGTGGGCGGCCACAGCTCCTGTTATGATAGTTGGTTTAGCCGATCAAGCGGCCTCCCCCGTTTGGTGTATCAACGACCTCGGGGTAGCTTTCGAGCACATCGTGTTAGCTGCAACGGACCTTGGTCTCGGTACTTGTTGGATGGGTCAGTCAAATAGGGAGGATTTGGTCAAGGGCCTCCTTGACGTTCCTGATAATTTCAAGGTTGTCGCTCTGACAACCCTGGGGGTTCCCGATGAGACGCCCGCGGTAAAGGAGAGAAAGAGCCTGGACGCCATTGTTAGCTGGGAGAAGTACGGGTCAAAAAACCCGTAACACACGCGCGCGCCTGGGTGCACCATAGGAGATAGTACAACTCCTGCAATGTGAGTGACTCATCGGTGTATTGTCTCACGCTCTTCCGCTGATTCACCAGATCAAGGAAATTAATATCTTCAAGTTGTATCTGGCTGGGTTCAGGTAACTCGATTACTAAATCACCTTGTTTGGCTGGTGTTTCAAGTGATGGCTGAGGTAGCTTTTTCTTGTAATCTGAGTCTACTCTGTGTTTTTCTTTGCTGTACTCTATGAACAGTTTGCAGATAAAATCTCGGGAATGTCTAGGAACATCAGAACTCATGAAATATGCTGCGTTTATCTTGATTTAACAGTATGGAGGGATGGGTTAGTACTCGTATTCCTCTAAGCAGTAGTCCTGGGGCGTCTCCCTGAACTTTTTCAATACAAACTTGGCGCCAGGTAGGTAATCCTGGATAGCCATGCACGTGGCAAAGCCGTATGCCTGGCACATGTTGTGGATCATTTCATGGCTAAGCCCCGCCTCGCTCCAGCCGCTGTACATGGGGCAC
>JABXKY010000018.1 GCA_013619005.1 Candidatus Bathyarchaeota archaeon
ACTCATCGTCACCGGCGAGACTACCCTCAAGATAGCAGGCCAGGAAACCCTTGATCTTCTCGTAGACGGTGGATTACAGGCTAACTATACGCTGATCAGTGATGCCACGAGGGAGACAGTTGACAACGTAATATCCAAGATCAAGGGGTTCTCCTCTGATGTTGTTCTGGGCATCGGCGGCGGGAGGAACATTGACGTAGCAAAGATATCTGCCCACGAGTGCGGTCGTTTCTACATCAGCGTTCCCACCGTTGCCTCACACGATGGGATCGCCAGCGACCTGGCTTCCATCAAGGGGTCGGATAGACCATACACGGTCAAGGCGGCCTCGCCACTCGCCGTTGTGATGGACAGCAGAATCATCGCTGAGAGCCCCTACCGCTTCACCGCATCTGGCTGCGGTGACATGATCTGTAAGGCCGTTGAGGTACGCGACTGGCGCCTCGCCCACAGGGAGAACAACGATTACTACGGCGGCTACGCCGCGAGCCTGAGCCTCATGAGCAGCCAGCACGTCATGGAGCGCGCCAGCAACATCAGGGCGCGAACCCAGGATGGGATAAGGACCCTGCTTGAGGCGCTGGTAAGCTGCGGCGTGTCTATGAGCATCGCCGGAAGCAGCAAGCCCACCAGCGGATCGAGTCACCTCTTCAGTCATTCACTGGATCAGATAGCAGAGAAACCAGCCCTCCACGGCGAGCAGTGCGGCGTAGGAAGCATCATGATGGCCAAGCTTCATGGGTTAAACTGGGAGGCGATACGTGACAGTCTTCGAACTGTGGGCGCCCCGATCACGGCCGAGGAGCTGGGAATGGGAAGAGAGGTGATAGTGAAGGCCCTCACCATGGCCCAGTCCATCCGGCCTAACCGTTACACGATCCTCAACAAGCACAAGCTTGACGAGAAAAAGGCCGCAGAGCTAGCCGAGTTCACTGGCGTAATTTAGGTACCAGTTCCAGTGTGTCTCAGGTAGGAACAAATAATCTTTTTATTAGCCTCCGTGTCCATGAAAGTAATATCTGTATAGGTGTCAACATTTTGAGCAGCGTCCAGTTAAAAGTATCAGAAGCAAAACAGCAGCGCGATGTCGGTAGAAGCATAGCCAGAATGGACTCCGAGACCATGAAGACCCTGGGCGTAACAGTCGGTGACGTTGTCCAGATCGAGGGCAAGAAGCCCACTGCGGCCAAGGCTTGGCCGGCCTACCCCGAGGATCAAGGGCTTGGGCTCATCAGGATCGACGGGTTCATCAGGAAAAACTGCAGTGCCAGCATCAACGAGTACGTCACAGTCACAAAAGCCGAGGCAGAGTACGCCACACAGGTCAAACTAGCGCCGGTTGACATAAGGATCAGCGTTGACAACGACTTCATCAGGTTCGTCAAGGACCGTTTGGTCGATAGGCCCGCGACCAGGGGCGATACCCTGCTCATAATGATGCTGGGGCACAGCGTCCCGTTCATGGTCGTGAACACGAGGCCAGGAGGCATCGTAAAGATCGCGCCTACAACCGAGATAATGATAATGAGCGAGCCCGTCCCCGAGCTGGAGATGCCCAGCAGGACCACCTACGAGGACATAGGTGGCCTGGAGGAGGAGATCAGGCGGATCAGGGAGATGGTTGAGCTGCCGCTTCGCCACCCCGAGATATTCCAGAGGCTTGGCATCGACCCGCCGAAGGGAGTTCTGCTTCACGGTCCACCGGGCTGCGGTAAGACGCTGCTGGCGAGGGCCGTGGCCAACGAGTCAGAGGCAAACTTCTACGCCATCAACGGCCCCGAGATCATGAGCAAGTTTTACGGTGAGTCCGAGGCTCGTATGAGGAAGATGTTCGAGGACGCCGAGAAGAACGCCCCCAGCATCCTGTTCATTGACGAGATCGACGCCATCGCCCCCAAGAGGAGCGAGGTAACGGGCGAGGTGGAGCGGAGGGTCGTAGCACAGCTCCTTGCCAGCATGGACGGCCTGAAGGGAAGGGGCCACATCATAGTCATAGGCGCCACTAACAGGCCTGATGCAATAGACGAGGCGCTGAGGCGCCCGGGCAGGTTCGACAGGGAGGTCGAGATCGGCATCCCTGGGCGCGAAGGCAGGTCTGAGATAATGCAGATCCATACACGAGGGATGCCCCTAGCAGAGGACTTTGAGCTCGAGAAGGTGGCCGCGATCACACACGGCTACACTGGGGCCGACCTGGAAGCCCTGAGCAGGGAGTCCGCCATGAAGGCGCTGAGACGTTACCTGCCCCAGATCGACCTTGAGGAGAAGAGGATTCCCCACGAGGTTCTGGACAAGATGGAGGTCAACCAGCAGGATATCAGGGACGCGTTCAGGGAGATCACACCGACAGCAATGAGGGAGGTCTACGTCGAGTCACCCAACATCCACTGGGACGCCGTGGGTGGGCTGGAGGACGTTAAGGAGAGCCTCAAGGAGGCCGTGGAGTGGCCGCTCAAGACACCCGAGCGATTCACACGCGTCGGGATCACTCCCCCAAAGGGAATATTGCTGCACGGCCCACCGGGATGTGGTAAGACCCTGCTGGCGAGGGTAGTCGCCACAGAGTCCGAGGCAAACTTCATTAGCGTCAGGGGCCCCGAGATATTCAGCAAGTGGGTAGGCGAGTCAGAGAAGGCCATCCGTGAGATATTCAGGAAGGCCAGGATGGCGGCGCCAAGCATCATATTCTTCGATGAGTTCGATGCCCTTGTCCCATCGAGAGGCTTGGGTGGGGACAGCAGGGTCACCGAGAGGGTCATCAGCCAGCTTCTCACCGAGATTGACGGACTGGTGAGCCTGGAGAACGTCGTGGTAATAGCGGCAACCAACAGGCCGGACATCATCGACCCAGCGGTGCTCAGGCCAGGAAGGTTCGACAGGCGCGTATACGTGCCGCCGCCGGACTTTGATGCGAGGCGCAAGATCCTTGGCATCAAGACAGAGGAGATGCCCCTTGATGACTCCGTGAGCCTGGACTCCATCTCTAAGAGCATGGATGGGTACAGCGGAGCGGACATCGACAGCCTGGTACGTGAGGCGGGTCTCAACGCTCTGCGCAGGGACCCCGAGGCGAACACCGTAATCATGCAGGACTTTGATTCCTCCATTAGCGAGATCGCGCCAAGCATCACGCCCGAGATGGTGAACTGGTACGAGAACAGCAAGCAGAGGTTCAGGGATCAGAGCAAGCCCCCGATTGACATAGCGTAGGTGAAATGAATGGACACGAAACTGATACCGGCGAACATCATCGATCTCCTGAAACGCACGGGCCCCCTCAAGTTTGCAGATTTACTCAAGAGGACCAAGAAACAGCACAGCGGCTTCAGCGAGGAGCACCTGAACACCCTTCTCATGAAGATGGAGATACAGGGCCTGGTAAGGGTCTACAGGCTACCCAAGGGAAAGCGCCGCATCGAACTGGCCTAGGGGATCAAGATGGGAGTCAAGCTGGGCGATATCGTTGACTCCCGCAGGATCACCATAAGCGACCTGGCTGGGGAGATAGTTGCCTTCGACGGCAACAACATCCTCTACCAGTTCTTATCAATAATCAGGGGCAGGGACGGACAGCCCCTGAAGGACCGTCAGGGCAGGATTACTAGCCACCTCAGCGGCCTCATGTACAGGAACAGCAACCTCATGGAGGCGGGCATCAAGATCGTCTATGTTTTCGATGGCAGACCCCACAGGTTCAAGTCCACGGTGCTTGAAAGGCGGCGCAATACCCGTCAGAAAGCCAAGAAAGCCTATGAGAAGGCGGTTGAGGAGGGGGACACCCAGAAGGCGAGGCGGTACGGGCAGCAGGCCGTCGTCGCCACCACTGATATCATAGGTGATGCCAAGAACCTGCTAACCCTCATGGGGCTTCCATGGGTGCAGGCTCCCGGCGAGGGCGAGGCCCAGACCGCGTATATGGCATCGAAAGGAGACGTGTACGCGGCGGCCAGCCAGGACTTTGACAGCCTGCTCTACGGCGCCCCGAGGCACGTGAGGAACCTCTCCATCACCGGCCGCAGGAAGCTACCACGGAAGAACGTGTACATAAAGATCGAGCCCGAGATGCTTGAACTGGAGAAGATCAAGAGGAGCCTTGGGTTATCCCAGAGCCAGCTCATCGACCTGGGGATTCTCGTCGGGACGGATTACAACCCCGACGGCATCAAGGGAATTGGACCTAAAACCGCGTTGAAGCTCATCAACAAGCATGGCAGCCTTGAGGAGGCTCTGCCCCACATCAAGAACGCAGAGTTCCCTCACCCCGTCGAGGAGATCAAGGACCTCTTCGTAAACCCGAGGACCACTGATGACTACAAGCTCGAATGGAACAAACCCGACGTGGCCGGTCTCATCGGGTTCCTGAGCGGCGAGCACAACTTCAGCCAGCAGAGGGTCATGGGCGCCATCGAAAAGATGAAGGCAGGTATGGTTCCAACTGCAAAGAAGACTACGCTGGACCGTTTCTTTGGTTAACCCCCCTCTTTATCTAACCCCATCGTCTACATCTTCAGGATATGAAGCTTTTAGCGATCCAGTCAAGCCCGAACATTGACGGTTTGACGGCAGAGACAGCGATACAGGTGATAAAGGGAGTCAATACTGCGGGTTATGACGCCGAGCTTATCCACCTGAACGATGCAGTAATTAAAAAATGCAAGGCCTGTGACGGCGGCTGGGGGCAGTGCCGTAGGGAGGGTACTTGTGTCCATAAAGATGACTTCGCGGAGATCATTGGCAAGATACTGGAGGCTGATGCCTTCGTGTTCACGACGCCCGTTTACTGGCATGACATCAGCGAATCGGCCAAGACTTTCCTTGACAGGATGAGGCGCGTCGAGACCCACCACGGGTTCAAGCGGTACTCCGACAAGCCCTACATTGGAATAGCTTGTGCAGGCGGCAGCGGCAACGGGGCGTCTCGTGCGCTGTATCTCTTGGAGGAGTACTTGAAGCGGATCGGCTTCAAGAACTATGACCTAGTGACGGTTACTCAGGCTAACCGGGGGCACAAGCTGCCAATGCTAGAGGAAGCCGGTAGGCACCTCCTCAGGTAATCCCCATTTTTCACCTTACTACGCTTTAATACCCGACACACTATTCTATCGTATATGCCCATTGAGAATTATTTGCTTGGGGACGAGAAGGTTCTCTTCTGGAGTGATTTCCAGGTAACATACAATGAGGCGAAGTACAAGGTATACATCACCAACCTGAGGCTGCTCCTCTACAGCGAGAAGGGGCTCGTATTCAAGAAGGAAGACGTGATAACCGAGAACTGGCGGCAGATTACGGGTCTCCAGTTCACCGAGCAGGGCACAATAACAAAGAGGGGCGTACTAAAGTTCTCGAGCAACAAGGGGGAGGTCGAGCTAGAAGGACCCGCAAACGGGATGCGGGGGCTCTTCAAGGCAGTCCAGAGACAGACAATCAACCCTTACTCTGGACCGCTGAATGACCCCAATTACGAGTAGCCGTTTAATATCCGTACAATCACTCTTATTCATGGTTAAACCTGAACGTGTTTTCATTTCCATCGACATGGAGGGCATCAGCAGCGTCGTGAGCTGGGCCGAGGTCGACAGGAACAACAGCGAGTACGCCCATGTCAGAAAGATTATGGCCAGCGACTTGAACGCCGCCATCGAGGGTGCCCTGGAGGCGGGCGCCAAGGAGATTGTGGTCTCGGACGCCCACGGGGGCATGAGGAACCTCCGACCCGAGGAGGTACACGAGGCAGCTCACCTCATCAGGGGCTCCCCCAAGCCCAACAGTATGATGGAGGGCATCAAGGAGGGCTACGACGCCGCCATGTACGTGGGGTACCACAGTATGAAGGGGACCGAGAACGGGATATGCGCCCACACTATCTCAGGCAGCGCCGTGCAGGCGGTCTACATCAACGGAAGGGAGACAGGGGAGTTCGGCCTCAACAGCGCACTGGCTGGTCGCTACAGTGTACCATCGGTTTTCCTTGCAGGCGACTACGCCGCAACCATTGAGGCCGGCGCCTTCGTGCCAGGTATCACCACCGCAGCGGTGAAATGGGCGATGGGAAGGTACAGCGCAAAATGTCTTCACCCAAACGAGGCGGCGAAGCTCATAAAAAAGAAGGCGAAGGAGGCTCTCACAAAGGATTATCCCGCTCCGAGAGTGGTTGATTCACCCGTCGAAGTCAAGGTTAAGCTGGGAACAAGCACCATGGCTGATGTGTCCAGCCTCATCCCGAGCCTTGACCGCGTGGATGGGACCACCATGAAGGGAGTCTATGACGACTACCAGACCGCCGTCAACGCCTTGCGTGCCTGTATCTACATGGCCGGTGCGGCTGAGCGCCGGTAAACCCTCTTTTTATTACCTGCCGTTCCCCAGCGGTTTCAGTGAATGTTTTGGGCAAGCCAAGCAAGAAGGAGCTCAAAGGGAAGCTAAACAGGATGCAGTACCACGTCACCCAAGAGAGCGGCACGGAGCCGTCATTCAGTAACGAGTACTGGGACAACAAGGGTGAGGGGATCTACGTCGATATCGTAAGTGGGAAGCCCCTATTCAGCTCAAGGGACAAGTTTGATTCAGGATGCGGTTGGCCCAGCTTCACTAAGCCTATCGAGGAGAGCGAGGTCAAGGAGCTGAGGGACTTGAGCCACGGTATGAACAGGGTCGAGGTGAGGAGCGAGGGCGCTGACTCCCACTTGGGGCACGTATTCAATGATGGTCCGAAGCCCACTGGGTTGAGGTACTGCATTAACTCCGCCGCTCTTGAGTTCATTCCGAGGGAAGAGATGGATGAGCGCGGCTACAGCGATTATCTGCACCTATTTGACGAGTAACTTAAACCAGATACTCCTTTTTCACCATGTTTTTTAGTAGTGGTTCCTGAAAAGTCTCAGAATGAGTGAACAGAGAAGTCCTTTCTTGTACCTTGCGGTGGCCCTAATCGTGATCGTTGGGGGGTACCTTGTATGGTCCAACTTTGTAAAGCCCGATGGAACAGGCGAGATCGGAGTCAATATCGGTGACATGCTTCTCGACCAGGAGATTTTGGGAATATACGGTGAGACCATCCAGCTCAGTGATTACCGTGGAAGCGTGCTCGTGATTGACTTCATGGCCCCGTGGTGTCCCCCGTGCAAGGACCAGATACCTATCCTACGGGAGATAGAGGCCGTACCCGGAGTTGAGGTCGTCACAATAAACGTAGACTACACATACAACATGACCTCCCTCGATGAATTCGGGGAAGATGAGGGTATCACCTGGTTCTTCGGGCACAGCCCGATGACGGCCCTGGAGTTTGAGGTAAGCGCCATACCCACGATACTGGTGGTTGACCAGAACGGGCTCATCGTTCACAGGGGCTTCCTGACAACGTTAAATGAGTTCAACAGTATAATCAACCCGTTGCTGGGATAGCCATGGAGTTCGCCAACCTCAGTCTAGCATACAGCGCGGGTCTATTGGCTGTGCTCGCTCCATGTGCGTTACCCATGCTCCCCAGCTTTGTTGCCTACTACATGAATGCTGAGGGCAAGGAGGGAAACCTGTTCTCAGCGATAACCTTCGGCTTGATAACCGTGCTTGGGTTCCTATCCGTTTTCATGGTAATCGGAGTCCTTCCCAGCTTCGCGATCAACATGATATCCAGCAAGATCGATCTACTCGCGCCCTTCATAGGCGTTATTCTCATCATCCTTGGCCTCGGACACATGTTCACTGATTTCTTCTACAAAATACCTACCCTTTCCCTCGCCTCTCCTGAGGGGACTGGATACAAGTCCTTCTACCTCTATGGACTCGGGTATGGCGCCGCCTCCATGGCGTGCAGCTTCCCCGTCTTCGTGCTGCTGGTACTACAGGCCTCCACGGCGGGCGGTCTCATTGGAATCGTATCCATGTTTGCGGTCTACGGATTAGGGGCTGCAACGGTCATTATACCGCTAAGCGTTGCCCTGACCTTCAGCAGGGAGCTCATCTACAGGAGGCTCATGCAGTTGATGCCATACATGAGGAAGATCAATTCGGCCATCCTGATAGTGGCTGGCCTGTACATGGTGCTGAGCTACTATCTTTAACGTAATATACCTAATCGCCTACCCGTAACCATGGTAAAGATCACTCTCGTGGGCGCTGGGAGCAGCGTCTTCGGGTACAACAGCGTGCTTGACGCCGTGAACATCGTGGACCTCCACGGATCGGAGCTTGTCCTCCATGATATTGATGGGGACCGGCTTGACACCATGACCGGCCTAGTGGAACGGATGAACGATGATGTTGGCGCCAACATGGAGATATCAAAGACGTTGGATCAGAGGGACGCCCTGGATGGCGCCGATTACGTTCTGATGGCCATCGAGGTGGACAGGATGAACAGGTGGCGCCAGGACTGGGAGATCCCCTTCAACCACGGGATAAAGCAAGTTATCGGGGAGAACGGGGGACCAGGCGGGCTTTTCCACACGTGGAGGAACCTGCCGCCAGTGCTTGAGATAGCCATGACCATGGAGGATGTCTGCCCAGACGCGTGGTTACTGAGCTACACGAACCCTGTTCCAAGGCTCTGTCTGGCCATCAGCAGCTACACCTCCATCAAGAATGTGGGGTTGTGCCATGAGGTTGAGCACCAGTTACAGCGTCTTGCGCCGATGATGGGTGTCCCATCTTCGCTGGTCAACGTGGTTTCCGCTGGTCTGAACCATTTCAGCTGGTTCAAGGAGATGACCCTGACCGATGGAACCGATGCATACCCGCTGCTTGACGAGGCGTTCAAGGATGCAAAAGGATTCCAGCCCCTGTGCAGGGCAATGTACGACAAGTTTGGACTGTATCCATCCACCGATGATAACCACATGGGCGAGTACCTGGCCTACGCCTGGGATATCACCCCTGAGAGGGATAGGGGGTTTAACTGGATTGACAGGTGCGACGAGAACGGCCAGAATACTTGGCTAAAGAGCAAGTCCATCATCGACGGGAAGACCCCTCTGGACATCAAGGGAAAGCTGTCCGGGGAGCGGGCTATGCACATCATAGCCGGAATGATGAAGGGCTCGAACCACATGGAGCTGCAGGTCAACCTGCCAAACAGCGGACAGATCCCGAACCTCATCAACGACGCTGTTGTGGAGACCCCCGCGGTGGTAACCAAGGGGGATATCAAACCCATCGTCGTCGGGGACATGCCAGAAGGGCTTGCAGCACTTCTCAACATCCAGATCCTGGTCCAGAGCATCGTTGTAGAGGCAGGCGTGTCAGGCGACATGGAGAAGGCCAAACAGGCGTTACTGGTTGACCCCGTGGTCCAGGATCATGATGCAGCCTTGGCTGCCTTCGACGATCTGATGAAGGTCCACGCGGACCTCCTCCCCCAGTTTGAGGTGAGCTAGTGCATATAGTACTCATCGGAGCTCACCCAGACGATGAGACGTTCGCCAGCGGGACCATAGCCAAGTACGTTGACAGGGGTCATAGGGCGACCATAGTCCACGCCACGAGGGGCGGTAAGGGTCACTGGGAGATTCACAGCGATGAGCTAAGGGAGATCCGTTCAAGGGAGATGACTAAGGCAGCTGAGATCCTCGGTGCTGAGGTGATGTTCCTCGATTTCGAGGACGCCAGCGTGCCACAGGGAGACGTGCTCAGGGAGGCGTTTGTTAATGTCTACCGGAAGCTGAAGCCTGATATCGTTCTAACTTTCCACCCGCAGGTCAGTAGGGATGATCACAGGAGGGTCGGGGAGGCCGCCAGCGATGCCAGCCTCAAGGCGAGCCTACCCCTTCACGTCACCGGTCTGCAAGCTCACCGACCTGAGCCAGATATCTTCTTCTTCGGCGCACCGATATCAGGCCAGGAACCTGACACATATATCGATGTCACTGACTACATGGATGTCAAGATCGAGTCCTTCAGGCAGCATGTGAGTCAATGGCATGAGTGGGGGAAACCGCGGGAGGAGCAGGGAGATTATCTTGAAAGACTCGTTGAACGGTACACTCACAGGTTCAGGGAGCTGGGCAGGAAATCCGGGGTTGGCTACGCCGAGGCGTTCATAGGCAGGCCTGGCAGGAAATACGCCCATGACTTACTCCCATCCAGCCGATAGTCTTTAACCCGGACATCCTATTTTCTTTTGTATATTGTCATCGGTAGACACATCACTCTTGACGCGGCAGCAGGTCATCAGGGAGACAGGTCTCCCCAAGGTCGATTACCACTGCCACATCAGCATAACCGAGTACAGCGATCCAGCGAACCCCACAATCATCGCTGTCAGCAAGGAGGAGTTCATCGCCGACCTACAGGAGGCCGGGATCGACAAGGCGGTGGTGCTAAGCGACAGACGCACCAGCCCCGAGCAGGTATCCGAGTTCTGCCGTCAGGACCCGTCAAGGTTCATCGGCTTCGGGTACGTCAACGCCGTGCTCCACGGTATGGGCGAGGAGGTTCTACGTCAGAGGAACGAGCTGGGGCTATGGGGGTTGAAGCTGTACCCATGCAGCGACGGCTACAAACCCGATGACACCCACGCCTTCAAGGTCTACGAGGCCGCGTCAAGCATCGGAATGCCCATCATGTTCCACCACGCCGGGATGCCAGTCCAGTACGACTACCTCTATCACACCGACCCCGCCCAGATCGATGTCATCGCCGAGTGCTTCCCCGAGCTCAAGATCGTGCTGGCCCACATCGGGTACCCAAGGGTTGACGAGACCCTGTACGTCGCGAGGAAGCACAAGAACGTTTATTGTGACATCAGCTGGCCCTATGGGGACGTGAAGCACCCCAGCTTCACTTACCTGCTGTGGAAGGACCTGCTGACTGCCCTGAACATGGGGGTGATGCACAAGATGATCTTCGGAACCGATTACCCAGGCGTCAGGCAGAGGCCGTACGTGGACATGCTCATGAGCATCAACAGGTACGCGCCCCACAGCGACCTGCACCTGCCAATGGACAAGGTGTCAAATATGCTGGACAAGAACGTCCAGCCGTTACTACCCTAGACCCTGTGGCTGAGGCAATCCTCGACCACTTTCGGGATCTCTGCTAGGAGGTCCTCAGGCATAATATGGTACCCTTTCTTCTCGTAGACATTGTCTCCAGCCCTTCCGTTCAGGTACGCTCCCGAGCATGCGGCGTAGAATGGCTCCGTTTTCTGGGCCAAGTAGCCACCGACTAACCCAGTGAGCAC
>JABXKY010000206.1 GCA_013619005.1 Candidatus Bathyarchaeota archaeon
TGGAAGACTTTGACCTATTCTACACGTAAACTGATTTTATTCATACGCGCGGGCCATCACACGGACGCTTAAAGCAAATACATATATTCTATACATAGAATATCATAAGCGTATGATATCAAACCTTGAGGCATCCATCCTGGGTCTTATCTGCGAAGGCTTCCGTTACGGATATGAGCTAGATAAGATCATAGAAGAGCGAAACATGCGCCACTGGACAGAGATAGCCTTCAGCAGCATATACTATGTCCTAAAAAGATTAGAGAAGAAAGGACTCATCACCAGCGGGAACGAGCAGGTGAGCGGCAGGTCCAGAAAAGTATACAGCGTATCGCCTCAGGGGAAAGCAGCGATGAGAGAAAAGGTCCAATATCTTATCTCGAACACTCACCCAGTTCCAGACCCGTTCGATCTGGGAATAGGAAACCTGGACAAGCTCACTCATGATGAAATAATCGAGGGTCTGAGATCCTACATAGCGTCGCTTGGGGACCGCGAGCAGTATTATAGAAAACGCCTCACGGTTATGGAGGACTCAAAGTGGCCGTATCATATACGGGGCTTGGTAACGCGACCTCTAGCCATGTTGGACTCTGAGAGAAAATGGGTCGAGACCTACATCGATGAACTGGAGGCGCATCACAACGCAAAGGAGGGGTAACATGAACCACGATGAAAAATACCATGACCTACGCCACAGGATTCAGAATAACTTCTTCTTCATAGGCATACTGAGCATAGTCTGGTTTATTGGCAGGACGGGCAGGAAGCCCTCAAGGGCGAGTTATCCTTGCCAGCAGACTGCCGCCCTCAACGGCAATCTGTGGATAGCGACGTACATCGTGCCAATCGTCTCAGGGCTTCAACTGAACAAGACCGGGTTTTTCCAGAAGAAACAAGCACTGGCAGTCGCAGCTGTCGTCATAATCGCAGTGGGGGGTGGTGCCTACTGGTTCTATGGCAGGCCGGGCCTAGTCACAGTGGACAGCGCGACCCTGGATAACGGGTTGACGTTGTCAGCGAGAACGGCCGTCAGCACACCGTCCTCGGATATCTTTGTGGTGACCCACACGAACGGCGCCGATGGAGGGGCTGACACCCTGTTCAGACTCATGGGGTCCCAGGACCTCAAACTCTACCAATCATCTCGCGCAGGGCAGACGAAAGGCCCTGATGGCCTCATCTCGGCGGACGACGTGGTGATAATCAAGGTAAACTGTCAATGGGATGAGAGAGGCGGAACAAACACGGATCTGCTCAAGGCGTTGATTCAAGGCATGATCGATCACCCTGACGGTTTCACAGGTGAGATCATTGTATCGGACAACGGGCAGGGCGAGACCAGGGGCTCCCTTGGGAGGGGAGGCAGCTTCACATATCCCCTCAATAACGCGTTGGACACCTCCCAGTCCATACAGGACGTGGTTGACGGTTTTTCTGAGTACAGCGTCTCCACTTATCTCTGGTCGGATATCACCGAGACCAGAGCCTATGAGTACAGCGAGGGTCACATGGAGGATGGGTACGTGGTGGAAGAGGCTGTCCACTCCAGCACTGGGCTCATGGTGTCCTACCCCAAGTTTACCACGGTATATGGGACTCACGTCAGTTTCAAGAACGGGGTATGGAGCGTGGAGGACGAGGAATATGACAGCGATGTCCTCAAGGTCATCAACCTGAGCATGCTGAAGAGCCACCAGATTTACGGCGTAACCGCTAGCGTAAAGAACTACATGGGTGTCCCCTCGGACCTCCTCACAGGTCAGATTACAGGTGATTACCTCAACACCCACAGCACCATTGGTAGGGGCGGCATGGGCACATTGATGGCGAACACGAGGTTCCCCGTGCTCAATATCATAGACTCCATATGGATCAACCCGGTTCCCCTCAATGGTCCGTGGACCCCGTACAGAGCAGCGACGCAGATGAACGTCATAACCGCAGGCACTGACCCCGTTGCGCTGGATTACTGGTCTGTCAAGTACATCCTGCTTCAGAACTGGGAAAACAGGTCAGGTGAGGTTTCCGTCTCCATGGATCCTGATAACACGGACCCGGGGTTCTTCGGGAACTGGCTTAGGCTATCAAGGGATGAACTGGAAAAGGGAGGATACACTGTAAACATCGATGAGACCTCCATAAATGTCTACATGGCCGAAAACGCCGTCAACCAGTAAAATAAATGGCCAAGGTTAGCTTCAGACTCCACTTGCATGCTCAAGAGGGCATGGGGTTTTTATTTTTTCTTTGACTGTTCTATCGAGCTTACAAGGTCCTTCAGTAGGACGTTAAAGGCCTCCTTTCTCTCCCCTGGGTCCTCAATCTTGCTTACTCGCCCAGCGTCATTCAGATATCTCGCGGATGCCTCCCGGTTCATGCAGAGCAAACGGTATAATATCTCTGCATTCTGGCTCTTGTCTATATCAGGCTTCATAGTTAAAACTCTCAGTAAATCTAGGTATCTAGTTACTATTTATCGTTTATTGACGGCAAAATGACGGCAAACACCGCACGCGCTCATAATAGGTAGCCTTGATAAAACTCATATCCCCTCTTGGCTCATAACGAATGAAAATAAATGAGCCACACAGATATCCAAATAAGATTCCTTGACTCAGCGGAGGACGCCAGGGTCTGTGCTAGGATGATGGCGGAGTCAGAGCCTTGGATTAGCCTTAAAAGGGGTTACCAAGAGTCCCTTAAGATACTCACCGAGCCTATGAGAGAGGTGTACGCCGCGTGGCTAAGAGAGGAGATAGTGGGGTTCATAGTCGTTGAGATGGTGGGGACCTTCAAAGGGTATATCAAATCGGTTTGCGTGTCCCCAGCGCACAGGGGTCAAGGAATTGGGTCCATTTTGATGAATCATGCCGAGGAAAGGGTCTTCTCTGAGACCCCCAACGTGTTCTTACTGGTGTCGGACTTTAACAGAGGGGCCAGAAAGCTATACGAGAGGCTGGGCTACGAGGAGATTGGGGAGTTCAAGGATTTTATTACGAGAGGTCACTCAGAGGTATTGATGAGGAAATCCATTGGTCCTCTATCTGATTTCATGACTTAAAGATGAGAAAACGGAAACAAGCGCGTGTAAGAACACGTAATCATCAAAGGCTTGAATTGGGAAACAACTTAAGCAACATCGTCACATTTTCATGGGATTACCATGGTCGAGAAAAACCTGGACTTTAGAAGCGACACGGTCACGAAGCCCACCCCAGAGATGAGGGAGGCTTCATACAAAGCGGTATTAGGGGACGACGTTTACGGGGACGATCCTGAGGTCAACGAGCTTGAGAGGGTAGGCGCGGAGATATTCGGCAAGGAAGCGGGTCTGTTCGTCACAAGCGGGACCATGGGTAACGCCGTAGCGGTGTTGGCCCACACCCAGAGGGGCGACGAGATCATCCTGGAGAAGAAGAGCCACATCTACGTCAACGAGGTTGGCGGCCTTGCGGTCATGGGCCAACTCATGTCTAGGACAATCGATGGCATCAAGGGGCATATGGACCCCGCTGATATCCAGGCGGCTGTGAGGGTCGATAACATTCACTTCCCGCCCACCACGCTGCTCTGTATAGAGAACACTCACAACTCGGCGGGGGGCATAGCTCTGACGGTTGACCAGATGAAATCATACCGGGATGTGGCGAATGCAAATAACCTGGGGGTTCACTTGGATGGCGCTCGTGTCTTCAACGCCGCGGTGGCGCTTGGCGTTGATGTGAAGGATATAGCCAAGCATGTGGACACAGTCCAATTATGCCTGAGCAAGGGCTTGGCGGCGCCGGTGGGTAGCCTTGTGGTGGGCCCACAGGACATCATCGACAAGGCGCGAAAGTACAGGAAGATGCTGGGAGGAGGCATGAGGCAGGCAGGAATCATCGCCGCTCCAGGCATAATCGCGGTCACTGAGATGGTGGACAGGTTGGCTGAGGACCACGCCAACGCCAAGGTCCTGGCGGAGGGGCTGTCCAAGATTGGCATCAAGGTGGTTAATGAGGTCCAGACCAACATGGTGTACGTAGATTTCAGCCCCATTGGGTGGACCGCCGAGGACTGGAACAAGGCGTGCGCCGATTTGGGTTGGAAGAGCAGGGGCAGGGGAACCGGCACGAGGCTGGTGACCCACTACGGCATCGAGGAAGAGGACATCAGGGGCTTCCTCGAGGGCATCGCCAAACTGGTCTAAACCCACATTTTTTATCCTATCAATCATCCCTTTTCGGTATGATTACAGTCCAAGCGAGTAAACTGATTCAACTGGGTATCGATATC
>JABXKY010000127.1 GCA_013619005.1 Candidatus Bathyarchaeota archaeon
ATAAGAGACAGGGGATGCCGCTCATGGCGATGTTGAGGCCTGCACTGACCTGGGTTCTGAGCGCCTCGAAGGTGCTTGGGATGTCGCCGCTCCAGACGAGGGCGCCGTAGCGCTGGCTCCCTGCCCACGCTGAACGGGTTAACAGTATGATCTCCTCCTCCCCCTCTCCTGTCATTCCCTCGTGGAACGCCTTGCTGTTGAGCATGGGGTAGATGTTGGTCACCATCTCCCCGTTGCCGATGTGGTACCGCAGGTTCTCGGGGCTCAGTGGGTATATCTCGGGCTCGCAGGCGTCAAGCCACCACGTCTTGATACCGTGGTCGTAGTAGCCCTCCTTGATCTTTCCCCAGACGTAGCGCTGGGCGTCGGGGTTCGTGGCGTCGTAGTAGTACATGTGCAGCGGGCCCTCGGGTCTTTGGTCCATGAACTGGGTGTGGGACTCGTCGCCGTGCTCAGAGCCCACCAGGTACCCCTTTGATTTCATCTCGTCAAAGTTCTCGCTGAGTTGGTTGACGGTGGGCCAGACGCTTACCATCAGCTTTACCCCCATCCCTTCCAGCTCCTTCACCATCCCCGGGACATCGGGCCACTTCTCGGGGTCAAACTTCCACTCACCCATGAGTGTCCAATGGAAGAAATCGGCTACGATGACGCTCAGGGGCAGCCCGCGGTCCCTGTACCCCCTCGCTACGGCCATCAACTCTTCCTGTGTCTGGTACCTGAGCTTGCACTGCCAGAAACCCGTGGCGTACTCTGGCATCATAGGCGGGTACCCGGTCGCATCGGCGTACTGCCTCATGATCTGTACCGGCGTCCTCCCAGCCGTTATCCAGTAATCCATCTGCTTAGTCCTATCGGCGGCCCAGTTGGTGCCGTTGTACCCCAGCTCGACCCTGCCCACGGCTGGGTTGTTCCAGAGGAACCCGTAGCCCCTTGTGCTCACCATGAAGGGGATGCAGACCTCGGTGTTCCGCTGGAGCAGCTCGATGACGCAGCCCTTGTTGTCAAGCCTTCCGTGCTGGTGCTGGCCCAGGCCATATATTCGCTCGTCCTCGTATGCCTTGAACCGGGCCTCGCAGGCGAAGGTGTCGCCTCCCCTGGGTTTCATGTACAACCCCCTCCACCGTTTGAACCTGTGATGTTTCTCGGCCGTGAGCTCCTTTCCGGTGTGGGTCTCTTTGAACGTCATATTCCAGGGTTGGCTTGAGATTTTGTCTGGGCTCAGCTTGATGAGGCAGGTGATTGCCCCGTTTTCCACGGAGACCGACTCACCATTGATTTTGACATTGACTGTGACTTCTTTTGGCTCAAGTAACGCCCAGTCCAGCTTATCATCAATATCGCTGAGAACCGTTGCCCTGACCCTCAGGCTGTTCTCTCCCCACGACTGCACCCGGAGCTTGAGCCGCTGGCTCCTCAGCTCAACCCCGTCCCGTATCTCTAAAACATCGACCAAGAAGGCACCTGAATAGAAGAGGGATTTGGGGTGATAATGTTTGCCTAGAGGTTACGCCCTATATCTTTAGCTCTCTTGATGAGGTCAGGCCGTTTTTCGACGGGGTAATTCCCTGTTCCCGCTGCTACGAGGTTGATAGACTCTGTCATGCCGTACCAGTCCCAGATCATCTTGTACCAGTCAAGGATGTTGTCGTAGGCGTTCTCATCTTCTCGGCCATAGGTGAGTACGTTCACAGCCTTTGCCTTGGGCCACTTCTCGGCGTTCTCCTCACTGTAGTGCTTGTTGTAGACATACGTCCTGTTGATGAAGTTGAAGGTCCTCGTGTCCACGTGCCCATACCAGACGGGTGACCCGATGACCAGGGCCCCCATTGACTCAAGGTCTGCCTGCATCTTCTCAAAGTCATCGTTGGGTGGAAGAGTCTCGCCAGCAAAGTGCCCAAGGTGCCCGATGTACACATCCTTGAGCTTCCACGTAACAACCGTGTGACCGGCGTCAAGGGCGCCGTCAAGTACCGCCCTCACAAGCCTGAACGTGTTGCCATCATTCTTGGGTCCGCCGATTATCCCTACTACCTTCAATGCTATTCCCTCATCCCTATTGAACCGTCCCATAAAATCGGTGCGATTGGAGCCAGATTTTATACCGATATGAGTCCCAGTATCCTTGATTATAATGTTGAAGGATAAGGCATGGAGCTGGATCGATGAGAACAAGGAGGAGTTCATCGAGATCAGCGACAAGGTTTGGGAGTACGCGGAGCTGGGGCTCGTTGAGCACAAATCCGCTCAGATACACGTTGATACGTTGAGGAAGCACGGGTTCAAGGTTGAGCACGGAGTGGCAGGGATGCCCAGCGCCTTCGTGGCCACCTGGGGCGAGGGAAAGCCCGTGATCGGGTTCATGGGCGAGTACGATGCCCTACCCGGTATCAGCAACAAGCCCGTCCCGTACAGGGAGTGGGAGGTAGTTGACGGTCCGGGTCACGGCTGTGGGCATAACGTCCACGGCACATCTGGGTTCATGGCGGCAATCGCGACGAGGTATGTTCTAGAGAAGGAGGGACTGCCCGGTACCATAAAGTGCTACGGCAGTCCAGCGGAGGAGAACTACGACGGCAAGGTCTACCTGGTGAGAAGCGGCTACTTCAAGGGAGTGGACGCCTGCCTCAGCCACCACCCCAGCGGCTACAATGTGGCGGGGCTTGCCTCCAGTAACGCCGTTGACAGCGTCAAGTACGAGTACTTCGGTAAGACAGCCCACGCAGCGGGAAGCCCCGAGCACGGTAGGAGCGCGCTGGACGCAATCGAGCTCATGAACATAGGGGTAAACTTCCTCAGGGAGCACGTGGTCCAGGAGGCAAGGATTCACTACGTCATCGAGGAGGGAGGCGGGCAGCCCAACGTGGTTCCCGATTACGCCCGGAGCTGGTACTACATCAGGGCCCCTGAGAGATCGATGGTTGCCCATATAGCCGAGAGAATCAACAAAATCGCTAAAGGAGCCGCCATGATGACGGACACGGAGCTCAAGATCGACCTCATCGCGGCTATCTACAACAAGATACCCAACAAGGTTCTCAGCGAGCTGGTGACCGCCAACATGAGGGAGGTTGGGCACCCCGGCTGGACCGAGGAAGAGGAAGCATTCGCAGCAGAGATAGCCAAGACCCTTGACCCGGAGGCAAAGATGGCGGGGTTCAAGAAGTACGGTGTCCCCAACCCCGAGAAGTACAAGGACGTCAACCTCATGACCGACATCCTTGACGCCTGGAACGACGGCTTCGTCAGCAAGGGGAGCACCGATGTCAGCGACGTGTCGTGGCAGTGCCCAACGATGGAGTTCGGCACTTCATGCAACGTCCTTGGCGCCCCCGGCCACGACTGGAGGTTCACCGCGGTATCAGGCATGAGCATCGGCCACAAGAGCCTGGTGTTCGCGGCCAAGACCATGGCGGCAAGCGCACTTGATCTGTTCACTAAGCCCGAGGTCATCAAGAAGGCTTGGGAGGAGCAGAAGGAGAGGATCGGAGGAAAGGAGTACATCTGCCCGATCCCTGATGGAGTTGATCCACCACTGGAGATCGCCGAGGAGGCTTGGCAGAAGCTCAAGGGCAAACGATAACCCTACAGAGCATCATACCTCCCCTTGGAACCAATCCAGTACTTCGGGGAGAGCCTGAGCAGCCTCATCAATAACCTCTTCTATCCACCTTACAATCATTGTTCGTGGATCCCATAAAGTTCGCTGATTATCACCTCTGGGCCAATGACCGGGTCAGGGGGAAACTTGTGGAGCTCACCGAGGACGAGTACTGCAGGGATTTGATTCCACCTCTTGACAGCATCAAGAACCATGTTATCCACTCAATCTTGGCTGTCGAGTACAACCTACGCGTTAGAGTTAACGGGAAGAAAGCCGACCCCTATGAGATCGGGGATGCGGTGGCGAGTATGAGCATTCAAGAGGCGATGCAGCACTGGGAAAAAGTAGACCGCCAGCTGGTTGATTTCGCGTCAACTCACCTTGACCTGGACGCTACGTTTCCCAACTTTCTGGGCGAGGGCGAGGTGAGGGTGGGTCATGACGATTTCCTCACCCAGTACGTGGTTCACACCGCCTATCACAGGGGACAGATAATGAGCGCCCTGAGGATAATGGGCAAGGAGGGAGTTGGAACGGATTACCTGTTCTACCTCTCCCACCTGAAGAACACGAAATAGCGCCTACTCAGGCGGCACTATCATGTACTTCTGGAACAGATCCAGGTACTCGTTCATACCAACGCTGTCCCTATCGAGCAGCAGGCTGAACTCCCTCAGGAGCCTATGGTGTCTATTCTCCTCCTCGATCAAGTAATCGATGAACTTCTTCACCCTGTCGTCCTTGACAAGTCCACCTATCTCCCCCAGCATCTCGATCATTTCCTTTTCAGCCCTGACATGCTGCTTGATGTTCTGGTTGAAATTTGTCGCAGGCCCTAGGTCCATGTCCAGTCTATGGGGAACTGCACCTGCCTCCACATCAATCAAGGCCTGCGCTATGGCTGCGTGCTTCCTGCTATCATGGACTATGGTCTCCAGAACCACCTTGATCATGGGGTTCACCACGCCCTTCATGGTCTCGGTGAGGGAAGCCACGTGGCTCAACTCTATTTTCTTCTGTTTCTTGAGAAGATCAACAACCTCTTGCATAATAATCAATTATTGATTCCGTTGGGGGCATTTAACGGTTGACCGTTGACGCGCGCGCGGCTAACCAGAGGACCTCCCTCTCATGGAACGAGTTACAGTATGACAGTGACATGTACGAGCTACAGGGCTTTGAGGAACCCAATTATACTTTGACGGCTCCAGCACATCATCCAGCAGGAGGATTATCGACAGGCTTGGACCCGACAGCAGGTAATGGAACGGGCCCTTCAACCAGACCTACCGCTGGAACACGGGCGGGGACATCCAAGGCTACAGGGTTGACGCCCTATTCAAGGAGATACGCTCCGATCCCCCAAGGTACCTGAGGATAGGCGAGACCTCTCACGCCCCGTACTCGTGAGGGTATTTGAACATCAGAATAGTCCATATGTTCATTATGATCATGCCGAAGGCCTCGACCACCGCGGTTGACGGCCAGGGGACAACGGCGGTCAAAACTGGCCCCATCAAACCCATTCCCATGAAAAGATTCCCAAGAACGTCCTTCTCTCCTCCAAGGAGTCCAGTGCCCCATGCAAGGATGGATAGGTCCGACATGGTGAAGAACCCAACCGAGACAAAGAAATGTGGCGCTGTTCCCGAGGGAAAGACACCTATCAATGTCAGGAACCCCCCTGTGATTAAGAGGAACGCCGCCCCAACCGTCGTGGGCTTGTTGAACGAGACATGTACAAGGTAAACGCCGTAAAGAATGATCACGAGTCCAATGAGTATCATGCCATTGCTGAAAAGCCAGGCATCAGTAGCTTCGGGTCCCCCCAGGTCACTGAAAGCGTGCTCAGTGAACACGAACCAGGGGTTTCGCTGGATTGACGCAAGGATCACCAGCCACCCGCTGATCCCTGAGACCAATCCGAGGACCCTTAGACAGTCAAGCACCTCGTTTTTCATGGATTAGAAGTGGACGCGAGTGGATAAAGCAGTTTACCTGCTTCACAGTCTCCTGAACTTTTGTATCCTGCTTCCCTCAAGGGTCTCCCCCACGTAGAGGTCGCCCATGGAGTCGATGCAGGCACAGTGGGGGTTCATGAACAGGCCCGGCTCCAGGCTTGGCTCCCCGCCCCACCTGGACACGAGGACACCGTCCTTGTCAAGTATGCTGAACCTGGCCTGTAACTCGGTCACGTACACGTAGCCATCCTTATCGATGGTGGCGCTGCAAGGCTGCTTGAAGCCGCCCCACTCGGTGATGTACTCCCCATCCGCCGTGAAGATCTGGATCCTATGGTTCTGCCTGTCACAAATGAATACACGTCCATCAGAAGCTAATGCGACATCATGGCTGATATCAAACTGGCTTGGTCCTGTGCCTTTCTCTCCCCATGAGAGCAGACGCTCACCGTCTGGCGAGTACTTGTGAACCCTCGAGTTGGCGTAGCCATCGGACACGTATATCTCGCCAGTGGGGGCGACATCTATATCGGTTGGCCTGTTGAATGGCTCCCCTTCCTCACCTGGGACATCCTCCGTTCCCCATGTATCAAGCAGCTCCCCGTTCAGGGTGAATTTTTGCACCGTGTGTCTATGATAATCTGCGACGTACGCCACGTCCCCCTCGATGTGGAGACCGTGGGAAGTCGGTAACTTGACGCCCCAAGAACCCTTCAGGGTTCCCTCCCTGTCGAATATCACCATCGAGTGCTCCCCCCTGTTGAGGACGTACACGTTGTCATCTGCGTCAACGGCACAGCCTATTACATGACCGAAACTCCAGCCATCTGGTAACTTACCCCAGCCCTCCACGACCTCGAAGCCCATTTCCTTTGATCCAGAACTCATTACTTAACCCCTAGATGAGTTACTGAATGATTTGATAAAATATTGCAATCGAACTGGTTACTACACGTTATTGGAACCGCCTCGCGTATTTTATTACCTTATGAGTTGCTCATCATTTATGCTCAAGGATAAGGCATGGAAATGGATCGATGAGAACAAGGACGAGTTCATCGAGGTGGCCGACAAGGTCTGGCAGTACGCCGAGCTGGGCCTCGTCGAGACCAAATCAAGTAAACTCATAGCCGAGAAGCTGAGGGAAAACGGCTTCGAGGTAAACCACGGAGTGGCGGGGATGCCGTCAGCCATTGTGGCTGAATGGGGGTCAGGGAACCCGGTAATCGGGTTCCAGGGGGAGTACGACGCATTACCTGGGATCAGCAACAAGGTGTCACCCAAACAGGACCCATTGGTAAAGGGAGCACCGGGCCACGGCTGTGGACACAACGTACACGGCGCAACCGCCCTGGCCGTTGTCATCGGGTTACGATACCTGCTGGAGGAGGAGGGGATGGAGGGAACCATCAAGTTCTTCGGGACCCCCGCCGAGGAGAACTACGGCGGCAAGGTATTCATGGCGAGGGAGGGACTCTACGATGACCTGGATGTCTGCCTCAGCCACCACCCGAGCAGCATGAACACGGCTAGCCTGAGATCAAGCACGGCTGTCAACGGGGTGAAGTTCATCTACAGGGGCAAGACGGCCCACGCGGCGGGGAACCCAGAGATGGGCAGGAGCGCGCTGGACGCCATCGAGCTCATGAACACCGGTGTCAACTACCTGAGGGAGCACATAATCAGCGATGCCCGGATCCACTACGTCATCGAGGAGGGCGGGGGTCAGCCTAACGTCGTACCAGATTATGCCCGTAGCTGGTACTACATCAGGGCACCGGAGCGCGAACAGCTGGACCCAATCTACAAGAGGATCCTGAAGATCGCTGAGGGAGCCGCCATGATGACGGAGACGGAGCTAGAGGTCCTGTTCCTGGACGCCCTCTACAATATCATCCCAAGCGAGACCCTGGCCAACCTTGTGGTCAAGAATATGAGGGAGGTAGGCGCCCCCGAGTGGAGCGCAGATGAGCTGGAGTTCGCCAAGGAGATAGCCTCAAACTTCAGCGTGGACGCCAAGATGGACGCGTTGAAGAGATACAAGATCCCGGACTACCAAAAGTACAGGGACGTCCACCTCGTGACGGACATCCTCGACCCCCTAGGTGACGGGGAGACCAGCCCCGGCAGCAGCGATGTCGGTGACATCAGCTGGATATGCCCCACCATAGAGTTCGGAACAGCATGTAACATCCTGGGTGCGCCGGGTCACAGCTGGGCCTTCGTGGCTGCCTGCGGGAGCACCATCGGCCACAAGAGCCTTGTGTTCGCGGCCAAGACCATGGCCGGCGCAGCGTTAGAGCTGCTGACGGATGCAGAGCTTATTAAGAAGGCAAAGGAAGAGCATCAAGACCGGTTAGGCGGCAAGACTTACACGACCCCTCTGCCTGAGGGCGTTGAGGTGCCGCTTGCCATAGCCGAGGAGAACTGGGAGAAGACCCCTAAACAGTAGGGGCCCTACCAGACCTTCTTGACTAACTCCAGCCCATTTTTACCGATTATTTTCCCGATCTCCTCGTCACTATACCCGTGTTTTATCATCCACCGGCACACGTTCTGAAGGCACTCGCTGGGGTTCTCCATCCCCCTGACGTACTTGAGCTCCTTCAGCTGCTCTAGGTTCATGTCTATCCCGAGGAACTTGCTCCCGCTCTCCTTCCCGGGTCTAGGGTAGTGACCTAACCCGAGTTGGCCGTGGCGCTCGATGTTTGTGATGTACAGTGCGACGTGGTCTCCATAGTTGGTATCAGGCCCGCAGCCCACGTGGTCGATACCAACGAGATCGATGCAGTGCTCGATATGCTCCATGTAGCTATCGATGCCGTGGACGGGGTGCTTCTCGGTGACAGTGAGGTTAGGCGCTGCCTCAATGGCCATCAATCCCCCTCTCTCCCCAAGCGCCATAATCACCTCGTCCGGAAACATCCTAGTGGTGGGCGTCAACGCCCTCGCCCCGGCGTGGCTGACAATTATCGGGTCCCTGCTTAGCTCGATGGTCTCCAGGGCGGTCCCGTCGCTGACGTGGCTAACATCAACGAGGAGCCCAAGCTTGTTCATCCTCACAAGGGCGTCGTACCCGAAGTCAGTCAACCCCCCGTCCGCGTGCTCCTTGAGTCCGCTGCCCAGCATGTTGGACTCGCTGTAGTTGATTCCGATACTGCGCACGCCGAGGCCGTAGAGGATGTCCAGCCTGTTCACCTCGTTCTCGATGCAGCTTGCGGACTCCAATACGGCGACCCACGCGAGTTTTCCCTCCCTGTGGGCGATCTCGATGTCTTCAGGCCTCTTGCAGTGGATGAGGAAATCCTGCTTGGCTATATCCGCCAGGTGCATCCCCAGGTCGTGGATGGTGCCGTTCCAGTCCCAGCCGTGCTTGGTGTTAGCGAAACTGCTGCCGTCCTGCATGTTGTCGAACACGCAGTCCAGGCCTGATGTTGAGAGGGCCTCGTAGGCGATGAAGTTCCTCCCCTCCCTGTCTGCATCCCTGATCTCGTTGGGGTCCTCAGGGCTGATATCGGCGTGGGCGTGGAGGTCCATGACCACGCTCTTGGCCATGACCTCCTCAAACCGCTCCTCCTCCGTCTTGCTGAGGGGTACGGGCTCCCACCACTCGTCTAATATGGCCTTCCTCAGCTTGAACTCCCTGTAGTCCCTGCCCGGCTCAAGGTACTGGAAGGCCCTGTAGCCGTCATATTTCTTGTTCCTTCCCATTACAATCAAAGAAAAACTCGTTCTATGGTGTATTTAACAGGTCTTTTTTACGCTTAACCCCAGAATCCTTTGATTATTATGCCAGACGCGCGCGCTGCACAGACGGCCTCAGGCCTGTAGTATTCAAGCTCGAGAGAATCGAGTAGTTTTACTATAGGGGAGGGGGGGGGTACCTACCTCAAAGGAGAAAACACCCCTTTTTTATTAAAAGAAGCCCCAGAACGGCTCCGTTCTCACCCCAATAAGTGTAAAAAAGCGGTAGAGTGACGGCTATTCATATGCACAAAACCTGTGCCTTAAGAACAAAAAATGAAGGATTTAAGGGACGGTCGGAGGCGCCTGAGGTGGTAAGTTCTTAACGAACCTCTCCAGCCTGTCGCAGACCTCCGCCAGGTCCTCGATGGGCCTGACGAGCGCGAACCTGATGTGTCCCTCGCCCATCTCACCGTACCCCGAGCCAGGCGCACAGCGGACCTTCTCCTGCCTGAAAAAGTCCATGGCGAACTTCATGGACGGGATGCCCAGGCTGCTGATATCAGGGAACGCGTAGAACGCGCCCTGCGGGTACGCGCACTTGATGCCCTCGATGGCGTTGAGCCTCCCAACAATGTAATCGATCCTCTTCTTGTACTCGACCCTCATCTCCTCGACAAAGTCCCAACCTTTCTCAAGGGCAACTATGGCCGCCTTCTGGAAAGGAACCGGCATGCTGCAGATACCCACCGGCACGGCTCTGACCGCTTTGGTCATCTCGGGGCCCGCGATAATGTAGCCAGCCCTGCAACCGGTCCACGCAAAGGTCTTGCTGAAACTCATGAGGACTATGGTCCTCTCCCACATGCCAGGGAGGTCTATGATGGTCTCGTGCTTCATGTCACCCCAGATGAACTCTGTGTAGATCTCGTCGCTTATGACTACGAGGTCGTGCTTGACGGCGATCTTCGCCAGCTTCTTGAGTTCGTCCTTTGTCCAGACAGTGCCCGTGGGGTTGTCAGGTGTACAGAACAGGATGGCCTTGGTTTTGTCGGTGATGGCAGCCTCAAGGTTGGCAAAGTCTGGTCTGAAGTGGCCGTCCCTGTCCTTGTACTGCTTTGCCCTCACCATCTTTGCGCCAAAGTATGTGATCGGGGAATTGTATCCAGTGTATGCAGGGTCGAAGACAATCAGCTCGTCGCCTGGGTCCAGGATGGCACCAAAGGCCTCGAAGATTGCCTGGCTTCCTCCGCTGGTTATCAGCACCTGTGTCTTCGGGTCAATGTCAACGCCGTACTTTTTGTAGTACTTGGCGATGGCTGCCTTGAAGTCAGGCTCACCTGTGAAGCTGTAGTGGGTTTGCCCAGCCTCCATGGCTTCATAGACCGCCTTGTTTATGAACTCGGGTTGATCGAAATCAGGATCTCCTGCGCCCAGATTGATCATTCCCTCGATGTGTCCGGCTGATGAGCGTGTGCTGCTACCAGCCATCTTCATGAGGGTTACGATTTCCTTCTTCGCGTATTTCTCTACTCCCATTTCTATCACGAATCCTTGAAGCTACACGTCTTGTGCTTAAAACGTCTTTGATATTACAGTAATTTCTAAATAGACGGTAAAAATGGTGGATGGGGAGAATAAAACCTAGCCAAGAAGGGCGTTGAAGAACAGCTTGAAGGTAGCGTCAGGCTGTGCCCTCATCTGGGGCTGGAAACCGTAGAGAACCACCTTCCCTTTACC
>JABXKY010000075.1 GCA_013619005.1 Candidatus Bathyarchaeota archaeon
CTTCTAATTCTAGGTATTCTAATAGATGACTCTTATCAAGTAGGCTTGTTTGTAAAGTGAGAGTGGATACGATGGGCAAAGATCCATACAAGACCCGTGACGAGATCATCAAACGGGACCACGAGATCCTCAAAAAGCTCGTCGGCGGCTCCCGCAAGGTCAGGGTCAAGAAAAAGGACAGGAAATAGTCCGGTTCAACAACTTTATTAAATCCCTACCGGTATACAACCTCTGGTTTACAACCGGGTTGAACGTTATGTCTGAGAAAAAGGACAAGATGAAGAAGGGCACCCCCACCGATTTCGAGAAGGTAGTGGAGGTACTGGGCAACCCAGTTCGTAGAAGGTTAATAGAAAAGCTCAGCGAGGCCCCGGACTATACGCTGCGCCTCAGCAACGAGCTCAACATCCACCAGCAGCTGGCCGCCAAGCACATGAAGGTACTAAAGAACGCCGAGCTGGTGGACGTCATCAGGCAGAAGAGCAAGAAGGGCGCCGACAAGAACGTGTTCAGCCTCAACAAGTTCTACAGCCTCCAGATAGATTTCAGCCCCAACCTGTACAACCAGCGACTCATCAGCTTCAACAACCCCAGCCTGTGGACCACGGCGGACGACTACATGGACCGGCTGGAGGACAAGGTCACGGACCTGGGCGACGAGGAGTCAGGCATAGACAAGATCAACCCCCTGGGAAACATAGTCCAGAGCATCGACGACGAGCTTGAGAGCCTTGAGAAGCGCAGGGCGAGGCTCCTCTACATAAGGAACCTTGCTATGAACGCCAGCGTCCAGGCCCTTGACGAGCTTGACAGGAAGAAGAGGCAGGTGATGCACTTTATCCTGAACCAGGGCTCCACGACCGTCAACGCCATAAGCCGCCACATGCAGCTAAGCGAGGAGACCATCAGGGACCTGGTATCAGACCTGGAAAACGAGGATATAGTACGACGAAGCGGCAACATGGTTTATTTAGTAGAACTGTGATTCTAATATCCCCGACCAGAAGGTTTTTTAACAGTATTAGGTATACAACTGGCGGTTTACAACCAAAAGTGGTATACTACATGAGCGGTGAAAACACTAGCATCAGCTTAATTCATCACACAATTACACGCCGCTCGCCACAGGATTGTAACATAGGAGAAAAAATACATTGAGTGCACAAGGACAACAAGTTGTCATCCTCAAAGAGGGGACTCAGCGCTCTACCGGAAGGGACGCCCGAGGCAGTAATATAATGGCTGCAAGGATCGTATCTGAAGTCGTTAAGACCAGCCTAGGTCCAAAGGGAATGGACAAGATGCTGGTGGACAGCTTCGGTGACGTAACCATCACCAACGACGGAGCAACCATGCTCAAGGAGATGGACGTACAGCACCCAGCAGCCAAGATGATGGTAGAGGTCAGCAAGACCCAGGACGATGAGGTAGGCGACGGAACAACAAGCGTTGTCATTCTAACAGGTGAGCTTCTCGGAAAGGCCACTGAGCTAATGGAGAAGAAGGTTCACCCCATTGTTATCATTGACGGTTACAGGCAGGCCGAGGAGAAGGCCCTCGCTATCCTAGAGGAGATCGCCGAGACGGTAGACCCCAAGGACAAGGAGGTCCTCATGAAGGTAAGCAAGACCACCATGGCAAGCAAGCTGGTCAACCAGCACAGCCATTACCTCAGCGACATCAGCGTCGACGCGGTGCTCCAGATCTCGGAGCCTGAGAACGGCGGGTACACGGTGGACCTCGATATGATCAAGATCGAGAAGAAGCCAGGCGCATCATTAACCGACACAAGGCTCGTTAGGGGACTGATCATCGACAAGGAGGTCGTCCACGACGGTATGCCCAAGCAGATCAAGGACGCATCCATCGGGCTGCTCAACGCTGCCATGGAGATCGAGAAGACAGAGTTCGACGCAAAGATCTCCATCGAGACACCTGAGGAGATGCAGGCCTACTTGGACCAAGAGGAGCAGATGCTCCGCGACATGGTCAAGAAGGTCAAGGACGCTGGAATCAGCGTCCTCTTCTGCCAGAAGGGAATCGATGACATGGTACAGCACTTCCTAGCAAGGGAAGGCATCCTAGCAGCACGCAGGCTCAAGAAATCCGATATGGAGGCACTGGGCAAGTCCACAGGCGCAAAGGTAGTCAACAGTGTTGACCAGCTGAGCGCAGAGGACGCGGGCTACGCCGAGCTTGTCGAGGAGCGCAAGGTCAGCGACGACAGCATGATCTTCGTCGAGGGCTGCAAGAACCCAAAAGCCGTGACCATACTGATCCGCGGCGGCACCGAGCGTGTCGTCGACGAGGCAGACCGCAGCATCCACGACGCACTGTGCGTCATCAAGGACGTTGTCGAGGAGCCAAAGATCGTGGCGGGCGGAGGAGCACCCGAGATCGAGACGGCAAGGCTGCTCAGGGAGTACGCCGAGAAGCTTGCAGGCCGTGAGAGACTTGCTGTTATGGCTTTCGCTGACGCCCTTGAGGTCATTCCAATTACATTAGCCGAGAACAGTGGAATGGACCCCATCGACGCCATAAGCGAGATACAGAGCGAGCACGCAAAGGGCAACAAGTGGGTAGGAATTGATGGTCTTCTAAACAAGGTAGCTGATCTATCAGCCATCGACATCTACGAGCCAATGGTCGTTAAGGCCCAGGCAATCAAATCAGCCACAGAGGCAGCATCACTCCTGCTGAAGATCGATGACATCATCGCCGTCAGCAAGATGAGCGGTCCACCAGGCGGCGGAATGCCCCCCGGTGGAATGGGCGGAATGCCTCCAGGTATGGGCGGAATGCCCGGGATGATGTAGGAGGAAACAAGAATGGCATACTACACAACAGCAGGCGGACAGCAGGTCATAGTCCTCAAAGAGGACACAGAGAGACAGCGCGGACGCGACGCAAGAAAATCCAACATGATGGCGGCACAGATCATCGCGGAGGTCCTAAAGACCACCCTCGGCCCCAAGGGCATGGACAAGATGCTCATCGACAGCCTAGGCGACATCACCATCACAAGTGACGGAGCCACGGTTCTAGACGAGATCGACGTACAGCACCCAGCGGCCAAGATGATGATCGAGGTAGCAAAGACCCAGGACAAGGAAGTCGGCGACGGGACCACTACAAGTGTTCTCCTCGCAGGAGCCCTACTGGGAAAGGCATCCGAGCTCATCGATGACAACATCCACCCAAGCATCATCATCACTGGTTACCAGGCGGCAGCCGAGAAAGCCCTAGAGGCACTGGAGGCAGCCGCGATAGATGTTGATATGGAGGACCACGAGACCCTCATGAAGCTGTCAAACACCAGCATCAGAGGCAAGGCGGTCAGCAACGCAAGGGACCACCTTAGCGGAGTCGTCATAGACGCTATCAAGCAGATCATTGAGCACCGCAACGGCGACGTCATCGCCGACGTTGACAACGTCCAGATCGTGAAGAAGGAAGGCGAGAGCCTCCGGGCAACCGAGCTGGTCAAGGGAATCATCGTCGACAAGGAGGTCGTCCACTCGGGCATGCCCAAGAAGATCAAGGGAGCCAAGATCGCGCTAATCGACACACCCCTCGAGGTCAAGAAGACAGAGTTCGACGCAGAGATCAGGATCACCAGCCCCGACAGCATCAAGGCATTCCTAGACCAGGAATCAGAGATGCTCAAGAAGAAGGTGGACCAGGTCGTCGCCACGGGCGCAAACGTCGTGTTCTGCCAGAAGGGCATCGACGACATGGCGCAGCACTACCTAGCCAAGGCAGGCGTGCTGGGCTCAAGGCGTGTCAAGAAGAGCGATATGGAGAAGCTGGCAAAGGCCACAGGCGGCAAAGTTATCAACAATTTAGCAGATCTAAATGCCACTGACCTAGGTTTATGTGGTTCCGTCGAGGAGAAGAAGGTCGGAAACGACAAGATGATCTTCGTCGAGGAGTGCAAAGACCCCAAGGCTGTAGCCATATTCATCCGCGCGGGACTTGAGAGGATGCTGGACGAGGCAGAGCGCGCACTGAACGATGCCCTCTACGTCATATCTGACGTCGCAGAGGTACCCCAGATGGTATCAGGCGGCGGAAGCATAGAGATGGAGATGGCAAAGGCAGTAAGTGAGCACGCTGTATCAGTCGGTGGACGTGAGCAGTTGGCAATCGAGGCGTTCGCAGAGGCTCTGGAGATTATCCCCAGGACCCTCAGCGAGAACGCCGGCCTAGACATACTTGACACTATGGTCGCTTTGAAGGCGG
>JABXKY010000341.1 GCA_013619005.1 Candidatus Bathyarchaeota archaeon
ATCCATAGAGGCCAGAGAAAACACGCACGCGCATAGCTTCAACTTTTCGATTCTCTTAACTATTCAAGGTATACATTGAATGTATGACATCTAAGATCGTCTCCCCAGAGGAGCATCTGGGGTATCGAGTTGGCGAGGATCGCAAGCTAGCCGACTGGCCTGAGATTGTTGAGTATTTTACGAGGCTGGGCAGTGCCTCTCCTAGGGTCCTAGTTGAGGATCTCGGTGAGACTACTGAGGGCAACCCTTTCATTCTCGCGACCATCACATCGGAGGATAACCACGATAAAATAGACGACTTACGGGAGATCCAGCTCAGACTCAGCGATCCCGCTGAGTTGAGCGATGAGGACGCGTCGCGGCTGATCGATACGGGCAAGACCGTTGTCCTGATCACGTGCAGTATCCATAGCACAGAGGTGGGGGGTAGTCAGATGAGTATGGAGCTAGCCCATAGGTTAGCCTCTGACGATGGAGAGGAGGTTAGGGAGATTCTTGAGAACACGGTTTTCCTGCTCGTCCCTTCCTTAAACCCCGACGGTAACCGGCTTGTGGTGGAGTGGTACGAGAGGTACCTTGACACGAAGTACGAGGGAAGTAACCCTCCGTTTGTCTACCACAAGTACGCTGGCCACGACAACAACAGGGACTGGTACATGTTCACCCTGAAGGAGACCCAGCTCGCCATCAGTAAGGTCCACAACGTCTGGCACCCCCAGATAGTGTACGATATACACCAGATGGGCAGGTACGGACCCAGGTTCTACGTCCCACCTTTCACGGACCCCTATGAGCCGAACATAGACCCCGTCCTCACCAGCGGGGTCAACTTCATGGGCTCAAGCATGGCCGATGCGCTGGCCAGGGAGGGAAAGGAGGGCGTCTCGACCCACTGGGTCTTCGATGCCTGGACCCCGGCGAGGGCTTACCAGCACTACCACGGCGGGATCAGGATACTCTCCGAGGCCGCTTCGGTCAAGATAGCCTCACCCATCGAGATCGAAAAAGATGAGATGTCCGAGGCAAGGGGTTTCAAGCCACATGACGCGAGGTGGAACCACCCCATGCCATGGAAGGGAGGGAAATGGACCCTCAGGGATATCGTGGACTATGAGTACACCGCGGCCTTTGCCTGTCTCCAGACGGCGGCAAAGTTCAGGAGAAGGTGGTTAACGGGTACCTACGAGATAGGTAAAAGGGCCCTCAACCCGCAGAATGGACCATACGCGTTCATCGTCCCAGCCGACCAGCGGGACCCTGGGGCTGTGAGTGAGCTGATCTGGGTCCTCAGGATGGGGGACATTACGATTGATAAGGCGGTCTTACCCTTCACAGCGGACGGAGTTGAATACTCCGCGGGAAGCTACGTGGTAAGATTCGCACAGCCATACGGTGGATTCGCCAAGACCTTGCTGGAGAATCAGGTCTACCCTGACCTTAGAAACACCCCTGAGGAGCCCCCGGTTGTGCCTTACGATGTAACCGGGCATACGTTGAGCCTCCAGCTAGGGGTGGAGGTAGTCGAGGTCGCCGATGTGTTCGATGCGGCCCTTGAAGAGGTGGATAAGCCTGGACTAGAGCCGGGTTCGGTAATCAACACGGGTGCCGCTTACTATTTGCTATCCCCCGTGCCAAATTACTCGGCCAAGGCCGTGAACACCCTCATGAAAGAGGGATACACGGTAAACAGGTCCATCGAAGAGGTGGATGTTGAGGGAAAGATGATGCCCCCGGGTTCCTTCATCATCGAGTCCAAGGACGGGCTCGACGAGGCACTTGATGCACTTGCCCAGTTACATGGGCTCGACTTTATGGGGATCAACGAGATCGATTGCGAGGTCTTTGAGATCGGGAAAACGAGGATCGGTATCTACAGGGCGTGGATGCCCGTCGCTGACGAGGGTTGGCTCAGGATGGTACTGGACGAGTACGAGTTTGAGTACGTGAACCTATATCCAGAGGACGTAAGGAAAGGCGGCCTCTCCGAGAAGATCGACCTGCTCATCATACCTGACCTGAACAGGACTGCCGTCATGGACGGCATGAAAGGGATGACGTATTTCACCCCGTCCGAGTACGAGAAAAAATACACACGTGGAATAGGCGAGAAGGGAAACAAGGAGATCAGCAAGTTCGTGGAGGCAGGAGGGACAATCGTCTGCCTCAACAGGAGCAACGAGTATGCGGTCAAGGACCTGTGGGCTGGAGCCAAACTACCACTAGAGGGACTCAACGACAAGGAGTTCTACTGCCCAGGCAGCCTACTGAGGGTTCTGGTTGACAACACCCACCCCGTGGGCTACGGCTTCAGCAGGGAGGAGACCATAATGTACCTCCACAGCCCCATCTTCGAGCTATCGGAGGGAGAATCCGTCGCTTGGTACCCCGAGGCCGACCCGCTCATCAGCGGATGGGTCCTAGGGGAGAGGCACCTGAGGGGGAGAACGGCGGTAGCCGAGGTCCCGGCGGGGGACGGCGTGATCATCATGATAGGTTGCCCGCCCCACTTCAGGAACCAGAACAGGGCCACGTTCAAGCTGCTGTTCAACAGCATCTACTATGGCTCATCTTAACCGTCCTCGGCTGCTTTTTTTTAAAAGGCTATATTTCCAACCGTACATCCACTCGGTGATATGAGTCTCCAGCGGATATCTGACAAGATCAGCGTCATCGATTCACCGTTATCAGGTATGAGGAGAGTTCTGGGCACGTACCTGATTGAGGGAGAGAAAACGGCGGTAATCGACCCGGGTCCAACAAACCAGACGCTGGGTGTGATTGATGCCCTTCAAATTCACGGAGTCAAGGAGCTGGATGCGGTTCTCCTCTCTCATATCCACCTAGACCATGGTGGAGGCAGCTGGAAGATGGCGGAGACATACCCAGGTAGCTTCGTCTACTGTCACCCGAGGGGAGCAGCACACATGGTTGACCCTTCAAAGCTCAAGGCAGGAGCCGAGAGGCTGTTCGGGGAGAGAGTTCTGGAGTACGGAACCATCACGGGGGTTCCCAGTGACAGGATGATGGAGTCATCTGACGGAGAAATAATCGACCTCGGAGGCGTCATCCTTCAGGTTCTCTGGACCCCGGGTCATAGCAGCCATAGTCAGAGCTACTGGGAGCCTGATTCAAGGACAGTGTTCGTTGGTGACGCGGTGGGGCATGTTATGGGGGAGGGGGGCCCGGTGGTCCCCGTCAGCCCGCCGCCACACAATCCGGTGAGGGCAGTTGAAAGCATTGACAGGATTCTGGGGCTCAGGCCTGAGACTCTCTGTATAGCTCACTTCGGTCCTCATGAGAACGCGACTGAGCACCTGAATAGGATCAGGAACCGCTCGATCCTCTGGGACCGTCTATCAATCCAAGCCGCAAAGGAGGGCATGGACCTTGAAGAATTCACATCGCTTGTGCTTGAAGAGGACGAACTCATGAACCAGATAGAGGAGTCACATTCACCCGAAAGGTCCCTCAAGGGTGGTCTACTCGGGTTCCACATGTACGGTAAGTGGAAGCTGGAGCAAGGCTAATCGATTATCCTTATGCCAGCTTCCTTGATTAAGCCCACGTCGTCACTCCAATTCCCGAAGGTATCAGCGGCCCTGGAGAGGTACCTGTTTTTTGATGGCTCAACGCCCATCATCAGGGCACATGCTGCATCAAGCTCAAGTGGGTTCTTGGACACCGCAACGAACATCGGGTCGGGTATGACGCATGTCTTGCCCTCATCTGCATCATGTACCGAGGCGGTCTTCATCGCCTCAACGACTCCCTTGATGTTGAAGACGCTATCATATATCTTGAAGATATCAACGATGTTGATGTGCAGGTCCTTGTGACCCTTCCCATGGTACCGCATCCTGCTTGGGTTCGGGATCATCCCGAAAATGTTCTTGATGGTAAGGCTCACACCAATGTCATCCTGCCATAGCTTGACCTTGCTGAGGCTCAGTAGGTCTCCGTGCCTCAACTCGTAGAGCTTCTCCGGGATGACCCCGTACAGCTCATCCCGCATGATGGGCTCGTGCACGGACTCCACCTGCCCCCTAATCTCCTCTGCATCAACGGTTCTGCCAGCCCAGTTCTCCTCGGTGATGTTCAGGTACTCGACCTCGTGCTTCTCCAGAATCTTGTCCATCCCCGAGTACCTCAAGAACCATTCATCGCTCCCCCTGAGGTCCCCCCGTTTCTTCGATCCCAGCCGCCCAGTCCTAAGTACCTCCT
>JABXKY010000191.1 GCA_013619005.1 Candidatus Bathyarchaeota archaeon
AAATAGATTTGTCAAAATAGATTTGTCAAGCCTTGAAACGGTTGAAAACCTGGAAAAGATCACTTATGGAGGCGTCAGTCTTCAGTGTCCTGGTGCCATAGTGAGCTGGAACCGCTTTGAAACCAGCCGTTTTGATGGCACTGAAGGCGTCCTGCGTGGGCATGGATTTCACGGAGACCTGTTTGCATATCTTGTCGATGTCGTAGAATGTCACAGGGAACCCGATCTCACCCCTCGCTAGTTTCATGATGCTTTCCGCTTTTGTCCCCGAGATATGCGGGGCCTCATTGATTTCCTCTATCATATAGCCTAGGAACGCTTCATCGGAAAGCTCACCGAGCCAGAGGGGACCGCCGATGTTCATTTCCTCGCCGCACTCGCACCGCTCTGGGGCGTTCTCCATGCTGGGGAACCTGTGGAGGCAGGAGGGGCAGTACTTGATGAACCCAAACTGGTTGAGCTGTGTCTCTATCCTCCGGGCCCCTTTGTCTATCCTGAAGTACACCCTGATGTAGTGGTCGGCGTAGTAGCTAAACAGGGGGGTGGCGGCGTACTCGTGGATGGCTGCCTGCCGGATGAAGGACGATGCGAGTAGTCTGAGGGCGGTCTCATGACAGAACTCTCCCTGCAGGGGGCGTCCGCCGTATTTCCTGATACACGCTCTCGCGTTCACGCCGCAGAGGGGGGGCATATCCGTGGCGGTGAGCGCGATCATGCCGTGGTTTTTCGTCGCCCTTATCGCCGTGTCGTAGAAGGGGGTCGGCGTACCATACGGGTCCACGTCGATGTAATCAAACCTGCCGAAGGGATAGCTGTGGAGGGCCATCAGCAGGTTGGCGTCCAGCTCCCTAAACTTGATCTTGTCACTGACGCCGTTTAGCTTCGCGTTCTCCCTCGCCAATGAGAGCGCGGATGGGTTCAGGTCGCCCAGGACCATGTCGTTGACCTCGCCAGCCTCAAGTATGAGCCTGATCCCCCTGACGCCGCTCCCCGACATGGGCTCGCACACTTGGACATTCCTGCTCTTTTTCCTCTGGTAGGCACGGAGGGCAAGGACCGCGGTGTCCCTGTTTGTCTTCATCACGGTGTTGTAGAAAACGGGGGCTTGACTCCGCTGCTGCTGGATGTGCTCCTCGGCATCCGGGTCCAGCCTCGGTACAAGCAGGGTTGCCTTTCCCTCCGTCACGGTCTCGACTGGGTAGCTAGGGCTCATTTCATCGAAAAATGAGGTGCAGGCTATATCAGCATTTCTTTCGGCGAGGCTTATTGCCCCGAGTGTTCAATTAACCCAGACCTGCATGTCCACCAGTTTCCATTATTCGATGAAGACCCAACCTTTATCCCCCTGTCTGCACTTGAACCCCTGAAATGACGGATCAGCTGGACATAGACCTTTCTCTACCGTACATCACAAAGGATCTTCCAGGCATCGGGGGCAAGATCCGGCAGCAGACAAATCACTTCGTCGTCGAGGAGATACCAATCTACGATCCCCAGGGCGTCGGGAACCACCTCTACGTCAACATAACAAAGGAGAACCTGACAACCAGGGAGATCCAGCTGAGGCTCGCCGATCTATTCGAGATCAAGCCCGAGGAGGTAGGCAAGGCTGGCCTCAAAGACAAGTACGCCGTAACAACCCAGACCTTCAGCGTTCTATTCAACGACAGGGCGTCCCCCGAGGAGATCATGCCAATCATCGAGAATAATATACCGGTTAAAGTGAACTGGGCCAAGTACCACAATAACAAGATAAGGGCAGGCCACCTCCAGGGAAACAGGTTCACGATACTCATCACTCAGGCTGATGGCTCAGTTGAGGAGGCAAAGTCCATCGCTGACAGGATCAACGAGACCGGTCTTCCAAATTTCTACGGGGTCCAGAGGACGGGTGAGGAGGGCGAGAACGTCTACCAAGGCTGGCTAATTCTCAAGAAAAAGAAGCGGCTAGGCAACAGGTGGCTCAGAAAATACCTCCTGTCCAGCTATCAGAGCTACCTGTGCAACCGGTACCTTGTGAAGCGGATAGAGAAGGGGCTATTCACAAAGATCCTACCCGGGGACATAGCCAAGAAACACGAGACCGGGGGGCTTTTCTGGGTCGAGGACCCCGAAATCGACCAGCAGAGGTTCGATTCAAAGGAGATCAGCTTCACTGCCCCCATGTTTGGATACAAGATGAGCAAGCCAAAAGACGAGTCCCTGGCTTTGGAAGAGGAAATCCTAGCCGAGATGGGGCTGGATGTCCAGGAGTTCAGGGCTCAGAGGGTCAAGGGCACCCGGAGAATCGGCAGGGTGCTGCCCCAGATCACAGTTTCAGATCACGTCGATGGTATCCAGCTCGAGTTTTCGCTGCCCAAGGGCGGTTTCGCGACCACCCTTCTGCGTGAGTTCATGAAAAATAACTCCACTGATTCATAGAAATCTATGAACTATACTCTATATCTCTCTACACTATCCGTTTTCTCCGTTTTTGATATTGCTCTCAGCCCCTTTTTCCTTATATTCCCTACCTGCGCTGGCATCTGTAACCAACAAGCAGGGAAACGTATGAGTCACACTGATAAAGTCGAAGTCATGGACTTCCTGATAAACGTCCTGAAGGACCACGAGAAAAGCCTAGATACATTGATCACGCGCGCGGAAGACGTAATTGAAGACGACCAGTCCCCGCGAACGGTATCTCAGAACCCTCCTCCCCTGAAGATCACCTTAAGGGACTGGACGGAGTTCAAGGACCGCGCGATAGAAGCCGAGTTGGTGTGCTTCGAAATGATGGAGTCTATCTTTCTCTGCAAAGCCATCACAAGTAACAAGGTCTACATATACAAGGAAAAAACACCCGAGATCGAGCTGGAGAAGGGGGAGGGCGGTGACCTAGTTCTATCAGGCTTTAACCTGGGGGACCTGGAGGAAGGTTTCTTATGCCTAAACGGGAAGCTGGAGATCGGACTCGAGCTGGTAGCCAAGAAGGTGAAGAGATCAAAGGATCTGGAACGCCCGACCCATAAAATACTCCACGAGTTGGATGCCCGGTACACAAAGAACTGGCTGTCTAGAGAGTTAGGCATTCACAGGGAGTTTATCGTCCAGGGCAGTGTTGATTAATCCAAATCCTTTGGGTTATTTATCTCGATAAGGTTCTTGGCCTTGCTGTAATAACGCACGACGTTTACGCCCTTTGTTGTCAACTCGTAAGTAAATTTCGTCCTCTTATCCTTGCTGGACCCCGCGTTTTCTGTTATCAATCCTTGGTCGAGCATAGAGTGGAGGATTTCCTTGAGGGGTTTGTAGGATAGGTTGGCGCCGTACATGATCTTTGTAGGTTTGTCCACGCCGTCCATGATCTCGTTCAAGATATCGACATATATCTCGAAACGGGACCTTCTACCACTCATACAATTCCCTCGTTACATCTGAGTGACGTTATAACGTATATATTATTTATGCAGCATGCGCGCGCGTTGAATCCAATGATTTTGTGCATATAACCACTAAACACATTATCTTAATAGAAAATTTAGATGATTCACCTTCGGCAAACAGCCAGTAAAAGATTGGAGAAATCTAAAAATGAGTATTAACAAGTTACTGGGAAAGCGACGCGGAATGACGGGTCTTGAGACAGCGATCATACTGGTTGCATTTGTTATCACGGCGGCGGCCTTCGCCTTTGTCGTGCTAAACATGGAGTTCCTGAAAGCCGAGAAAGCTCAGTCAGTTATCTCTAGCAGCATGAGCAAGGCAAGTTCTGCTATGCTCATTGATGGCGGCATAATCAGTACGTTCAACCAGACTGGCGGAGACCACGCTGATGTTGACATGGTCAACCTGCTTTTTACATGAAACTCAGCCAGGGCCATGAGACAAATTGACCTTGATGATAGCAAGCTAGTTGCCACCTACACTAACGCTAGGGTGCATAGTGAGATCTACGATACCAACGGTACCGTGATGTTGATCACTGGGGTTAACGATGACGGTGACAGCCTCTGTGAGACCGGTGAAAAGCACAAGGTAACGATCGATTTCAGCGAGTTGTTGTTCGGTTCGATGGTTGATCCTGTTCCAGCGAGACAGGGTGATGTGTATGCGCATCCTTATGAGGAGCTCAGGCTAGCAGCCGGAGCAGTCCTAACCATAGAAAGGCAGCTATCAGGTATCTACAGTACCATCATGGTGTTCGAT
>JABXKY010000316.1 GCA_013619005.1 Candidatus Bathyarchaeota archaeon
TCTTGTCACCCATCTGGACCCTGGCGTTGTCGCCCCTCTTGTAGATGGGTTTGTTGTTCAACCTGAAAGGGAAGAGCCTGCAGGCCGTGGGTTTTTGTCCCTGTAGTGTGCATATCCACCTTCCCATCAGTGGTCTCTGGAACGTGCACCTGCCGTTGCTCTGGTTGCGGAGGTAAGCCTTCCCCAGGCCGTACTGGAGGACGTTCTGGCCGTACTGGTTGGTGATCCTGACCATCTCGTCCATCTTCAGCGGCACCCTGTACCCGACGCAGCAGTTCCCGCAGGCCTTACAGGACCAGCTGGAAACCTCACCCCAGGGGACAAGCGCGCTGTTCTTCATGACGGTCTACTGCCTTAATGCTCGGGAGCCTAAATACCTAACGAAAGGGTTATCGCCGCTTCTTCTTGTCGGCTTCCTCCATCTCGTAGAGGAGCCCGTTGATGTTGTAGTGCTGCTTGATGAGGTTCTGGGTGAATCGGCCGAACCAGTAGAAGACGCCGAGGCTGAATATAATGATCACAACGCTGAGAATGTCAATCATGTTCATTTGCCGATCACATCTGGTGGGGAGTTATGGATTATAATGTTTGCTAAAACTTGTCTAGGGGCGCAGCCATGACCCAGGCGTCCTCGCCATTCAGGTAGTAGCCGTAGTTTCGCTTCACCTTGGTGAAGCCCAGATTTGCGTACAGGTTCACGGCCGGCTCGTTGCTGACCCTTACCTCGAGGTATCCCTCATTGCTATCGTAGGTCCTTCGCCCGCGGCCCATGGCCTGCTCGACCAGCGCCTTGCCAATGCCCCTTCTCCTGTAACTCTCCATCACGGCGATGGAGACCACGTGGCAGAGCCTCGCAGGGGACAGCCTTCCCCGTTTTGACCAGCCCTTCTCGATGCGGCACATGATATAGCCCTGTATCTCACCGTCCATCTCGGCCACTATGAAGGTATCTGGGAATCGAGTGTACAGGTCCTTGTAGAAGAAGCTGCTGTAATTCTCTGGGAGGCACGCTGTGTTTATGTGCATAACGCGTTCAAGGTCGCTTACCGTGAAGGTCCTGAGGGTAAATCCTTGATCACTCATCTGAGTCTATTGATTCTGCTACCTCCTAAATTTAAATAAATCGCATCAGGACAGGGGAGGTTTAAACGTATCCGAGTCAAATGGGTCTTGATGGCGGATAAAACCCCGGAACCGAAGGTGATGGACCCAGTGTACGTCAACGCTGTCCAGAGCCACTTCGAGGTAGTCAACGCTTACTGGGAGCGGACTACGCCCACGTTCATAGTGAAGACAAGGGGCAAGGGGTACAGGCAGCACCTTATGAAGCCGGCGTTCAAGGCACTGGCCGACGAGCTGCGCGGGCACGGGTACCTACCCCGTATCAGGTGGATAATAGACAACTACCACCTCTCAATCCTGGAGAGGAAGGCAGGGGGTGAGGAGAACTACCTCAGGAACAAGCTCCTGTTCGCGGCAACGGTGCTCACCGTCATGTTGGACGGCTATCTCCGCAGCAACAACCCCATACTGACCCAGGAACTGATGATTGGGGTACCCGTCATTGTGAACGCCCTGATCTTCACATTCGGCATCCTCATCATATTCGGGGTCCACGAGTACGGCCACAGGTACATGGCCATCAAGAGGGGCATAGACACCAGCCAGCCCTACTTCATCCCGGCCCCACCTGGCATGGGAGGGACCCTGGGCGCAGTCATCTCCCAGAGGGAACCCCCCGTAAACAGGGACGCGTTGTATGACCTAGGCCTCAGCGGCCCCATCGCGGGGTTCGTGATGACGACGCTGGTAGGAATCCTCGGGATAAGCCTAAGCTTCGTGGTCTCAAACGCACAGGCCACGCGCTGGATGATAGAGTACCCCAGCATCAGGTTCCAGATCATGCCCTTGCCTCTTATCCTGGAGATGATCGCCACTGTGCTAAAGCCCACCCTGGAGACAGAGGTGCTCATCATGCACCCCGTGGCATTCGCGGCCTGGGTGGGTTGCATAGTCACCTTCATCAACCTCATCCCCGCTTGGCAGCTTGACGGGGGGCACATCATCAGGGCATTCGTTGGAAGGGAGTCCCACAAGATTATCTCGGCGGCCGGTGTCATACTGCTGGTTATTTCCGGGTACATGTTCATGGGCGTGGTGGTCGCCTTCTTCATGATGAAGGCTGGCGGGGAGTCAATTGAGCCACTTGATGACATCTCCCCACTGAGCCCCTCACGGCGGCTGGGCCTGATTCTCTACGTGACAGTGATGCTGCTGAGCCTGGTAGCGCTTTTGCCCATATAGTAGGGGCCAGCGACCTGATCAATGGCACGAAAAAAGATTATTGATTACCCAAGGAGTACATTGGTCAAATTAACAGGGTTGTCAGGCCGTGAGGAATCACCGTTGTCCTGCGCCCCCGCCTCGTCTGGACCGCCCTGGTGTATGCATCGTTAGCGTTTCTTGCCGGTTCCATGCCCAGTGACTCAACAATGTATCCCGGTAATGCCGATACGAGGATCACTCGGTGATCCTTCAGGACGTTCTTGACCTGCTTCAGCGACTCCGCGCCGTACATATACCTCCTCTTGAACTCGGACTGCTCTGATACCTGGGCCAGTTGGGTGAAAGCCTCTGCACCTAGCCCGGCGCTGCACTCTGCCAGCAGGATCAGGGTCCCATTTTTCTTAGCTGCCTCAGCGGCGCTCAACAACGCCAGGCTCGCCGAGTTAAGGCTCTGGTCGAACGGGGCTCCACCTGCGCTTACCACAACGATGTCGGCATTTCCCTCGTGACGGGCCTCGTAATGGGTTGACAGGCTGTTGATGGCCCTGCCCCATGTCTCCATGTAACTCCCTGCGTGGGCCGCCAAGACCCTACCCTCGTTGTTCGTGACGAAGTTGATGGCAAAGTCGATGCCTGTCTTCTCGGCGGCCTCAAGGGCGTCCTCCTTGATGGGGTTAAGCTCAATGACCCCCGGCGTAATGTCTCCGTCGATGTAGAGCTTCCGGTTCTCCTTGATCGTCTCAAGGGACGAGATGCCTGGGACGACGGCGTTGTGGGCGCCGCTGAAACCCATGTACTGGTCAAGGCGTGTCTCGCCCACGGCTATCTTCAATGAAGCGTCGTGGTACATGCCGTTGATCTTGACTGGCGTGCCCCTGTTGGTGGCGCCCAGGTCAACGAGACCGGCGGTGTCTCTGCTATGCACCACTACCCGGATGTTCCCCAAGTCGGCGGATTCTTTTATGGCGTCTATTATCGGCGACTTGTTTCTCTCGTGGTCTCCGTTACCTATGATGATGGTGATCCTATCCCTGGGTATGATGAGCTCCACAAGCGACTTCACCACCTCCCTGAGCGTCTGGACGACCGCGTTGGGGCTCGAATAGTTCTCCACGGCTATCGCGACTGTCGTCTCGCGTCCCAGCAGCTCTTCCAGCCTGCTTCCAATGGGCTCCGCGAGGGCATCGACGATTATCTCTGACGGTGACTTCTCAGGCTCGACGTTTGACGGCTTCGCTATTCCAAGCAGGTAATCCATCTCAACTGATACGTAGACCTCGGTCTCGCCGTAGGGCAGCCAGCAATCAACCATAATATAGATGATATCTTTGTGGTCTTTTATCTTTCGGGGAGCCTACGGTGTCAATGAGTTATCCTGGGTGGGCGCAGTCGTGTTCCCGACGATATCCGTCCTAGACCTCATTATATCCTGGAGGTTCTGTGTAGCGATCTCGATCCTGTGCAAGAGTTTCTCCCTTTCCAGTGTCTGGTCCTGATTCTCAAGCTGAAGGGTCAACCTGTCTATCTCGTCAAGCAGCCTCGCCGTATCGTCGCCGTTTACCTTCATGAGTGCCTCCCTCATCTGACGCTCGGCCTCCCACAGGGTCCTCACCGCCTCGCCAGTGTTACCAGCCTGCATGCTATCCTGTGCGGCCCTGATGCGCGACTGAATATCAGTTATCTCACCCAGGGCGCCTGAGACCTTACCAGCGTCAACCGCCTCAAGCAAGACAAGGGTGTCCCTCATCTTCGTGTACCTGCTCTCGAGGGCCGTCTTGTACCTTGAAGCCAGCCTGTCCCTGATCTCTGCCTGCCTCTGCTGGAGGGATGCCCTGCCGCTCTTCAACTGGTTGCTAACCATCGTGAGCTGCCTCGCTGCCTCGCCGACCTGGTTCGAGTCCACCAGGTCCTGTGCATCATCAAGTTCTCCCTGCAGTCTCCTGAACCACATGGGCGTCAAGCCCGGGCTGAAGCCCTTCTCATCGATTGCCTCGGCCGTCTTCTTCAGCTCGTCCAGCTCCGCCTGAAGCCTGTTGATGGCCTCCTGTGCCTTTACCGCGTTCCTGTCCTGCTCCAGGCCCTGAGGAGGCTCAACATCGGGCGTGTTATACGATCCATCAACGACCTGGTTGAACAAACCAAGTGCCTCCCTGCCCTGATTCATAGCCTGGACGTAATTGCCTTCCTCGAATGATTTTCCAGCCTCTGCGAGTACCTGTAGGGCTTCCCTGTAGGTGTTCAAGGCGTCACCGTCTTGGCTCCCCGCCTTCCTCGCCTGAATAAGCGCCGTCTCGGCCTGTTTCTTGGCGTTTGAGACCATCATTCTCATGGTCTCGGCTAGCTGACTCGGCGTCATCCCCGAGACAACGAATGAATCCTCGATCATGTCGTCTCCTACCCTGATCTGGACCATGTATGTGTCCGTCGTTGCCGTTGCGTTGAGCCTGTAGGTCCAGACGTACGTGCCGTCTTCCCCAACAGAGCCCGTGTGTGTCTGGATTAGGCCCCTTGAGTTGGCCAGGTCAAGGCCAAAGCTCTCACCGGGGTCACCCGTGACGGTGACCGTCACAACGTCGCCCGGCTTGAAATACCGTTCCGATACCTGGATTCCTGGATCAGCCGAGGCAAGGCTTACGCTCAACATGACGAGCAGAACCGCCGTGAGCGTCAGATACCCCTTCCTTACCATCTTTCTTACCGAGATACCCTTCTGCACAATGGTATTAGAGGAACCCCGCGGAATCGAGTGGAACAATCGTTTCATCTTTTAGCCCTCCTGTACCGATCCACGATGGTCACCAGACTCTGGCCGCCTATCTTCTTCTCCTCCACTAGCTCGTAGCGTATGAAACGCTTGATCATCCGCCACGTGCTGGTCCTTGGGATATCGAACCTCTCCCGTATCTCCATCGCAAAGGCCTCGCCGCCCCGCTCCGCCATGAACCTGAGAACCTCCTTGTCGCTCATCACCAGCTCCGGGTGTTCCTCGAATAAAGTCTCAAGATCGATCTCCACGTCGTCTAAGGGCTTAATCTCTTTCATTTGCCTTGACCTGAGAACCAACGCGGCCACGGCCCCGATTATTACCGCGGCCCCCGCCATCATAATCAATAAGTTGTTCCCGCCCCCGGGTGCCTCCGCGCTGATTACCAGCTCTAACGCCTGCTGTGAAAGCAAAACCGCCTCATCATAGTCCCCAGAATCGTACGCGGCCGACGCCTCGGCCAGCCTCGCTTCCGCCTCGTCGATACCCAACGTCTTTCCAGCATCCAATGTCGCTTCGATTGCCTCCTGCACCGCGTTTATCTGAGCCTGGGCCGTGACCGCCTCCTCGGTTATTAACTCCACCAGGCTCAGAGCCTCGTCCGCCTTCTCCTGCGCGGAAAGGTAGTCCTGGGCCTCGAAATATGACCGCGCCTCCGATAATGCATCCACGGCGTCCGAGACGATGACCCCGTTGTCCTCTGCCTGCTGAATCGCCGTCTCGGCCTCATCTATAGCCTCTGAGGCAAGCGTCTCCGAGTCCACGATATCCACGGTGTAGCTCACGGAGACCTCGCCAGCGGGCATCACGAGCCTAGTCTGCTCGTCCACCGTCTCTATCTCCAGCGGGATATCGTTCATGTTGATGATGGTGGCCCCGACTGGAAGCATGATCTCGGCGCTGATGGGGGTCTCGACGTTGATGCTCCACACGGCGCCGCTTTTTCCCGTCAGGTCAACCGTCAGGTAGCTTACTGTCAGGCTGCTTGAGCCGAGGCTGTCCACTTGATGATACCCGTCCACCACTGTGGACGCCAGTAGGAGGCCGTCCTGGTCAAGTATGAACAGGCCCTCCAGTGTGTCACCGAATAGGGTGATGTTCACAAGGGCTAGGGTCGGGTCCGCGTCAAGGTGGTAATCGACCCATGTGACGCCGTCGCTATACACCGTGAAGCCTAGTGTCTGGGGTGAAACCTGAGCGTATACGGTTGGTATGAGCGCTAGCATAAGAACCAGTGGCAGCAGCCTTCCAAGCCTCAACGTTTTCCCACCGTTAATGTACGAAAGTAAGCCCACCCCCAATTAAGACCATCCTTCGTGGGTCTAGTATAATATTAAAAACGATGTACACCGTGGGTTAAGGGTGGTAAAATGACAGAGAGAAAGGTATCATACTTCCCAGAGATAAGCGAGGAGAACACAGAGCTCACACTCAAAGCCGCCAAAGCGAGGGCAGAAGAGGCAGGGATCAAGAACATAGTCATCTCATCGACCCGGGGCGGCACAGCCCTGAAGGCGCTTAAGCACTTCAAGGGCTACAACGTTGTTGTCGTAACTCACGTTGCTGGCTTTAGGGAGCCAGGCAAGATAGAGATGGACGACGAGATCGTACAAAAGATCAAGGAAATGGGTGGAAAGGTGCTGACCACCGTGCACACCTTCGGAGGCGTTGCGTCGGCTATTAGGAAGAAATTCAGCACACTTGAGAGTCCGATGCTAATCGCCAACGTCCTCAGGATGTTCGGCCAGGGCATGAAGGTCACGTTGGAGATCGTATACATGGCCGCAGACGCGGGCCTGCTCCCTATGGACGAGGAGGTTATCTCGATCGCTGGCACCGGAAAGGGCTGCGACACGGCTATCTTGGTGAAGCCAGCCCACAGCGGCAACCTTTTCGATCTCTACGTCAGGGAGATCATTGCGAAACCCACGGTTAGAAAATCATAACCTATCTTTTCGCGCTGTATATTGGGCACTGTTCCGGGGTCTCTCCCTCAACGGGGTATCAATCTAACCCATTGCTGTACACATGAGCAGAATACTTGAAGGAAACTCGGCGTGTGCCATTTTTTATGTATCCTCCACCTACGTTTATCGTATCAGGTTGAATAACATTGAACGAGATTAGATTCCACGGAATGGGTGGACAGGGAGCTGTAATGGGCGCGCTGATGCTATCCGAGGCGGCCTTCGCCGAGGGCAAGTACGCCCAGAAGATCCCAGTCTACGGGGGCATGCGTCGTGGAGGGGACGTCACCGTCTTCCTCAGGCTCGACGACAAGCCCATCAGGAGAACCAGCGGCATCTACGAACCCGATGCCCTGATTATATTAGACCCCACACTCACCAAGCACGACAAGGTGACGCGCGGTCTCAAGGAGGGAGGGACAGTCATCCTAAATGACACCATCAAGCCCAGCGAGCTGGACATCGGATTACCGCTGGGAACCGTTGCGACCTTGGATGCCACATCTATCAGTACGGAGTTATTCGGCCCAAGGGCGATCCCCATAGTAAACACAATCCTAATGGGGGCCATCGCCAAGGCAACAGATTGGGTCAAGCTTGAGAACCTTTTCGAGCCCATCATGCACGCGTTCCCCGGCAGGATCGGGGAGCTCAACGTCGAGGCGTGCAAGAAGGGCTACGCGGCAGCGGAGGTCGCCTAGATGGCTCAGGTTGTTCGTTCGTTCGCCCCCAAGGTGGACCAGGAGACGTGCATCGCGTGCGGTATATGTGTGACGTACTGCCCCGAGAGCACGGTCTTGCTAACGGAGGAGAAGAAAATCATATTCGATTACAGGTACTGCAAGGGCTGCGGGGTATGCGCCAACGAGTGCCCTGTTAACGCCATAGCGATGGTAAAGGAGGGATCACAATGAGCGACAAAGAATTCACAAGGATGATGGAGGGCAACGAGGCAGCGGCCTGGGGAGCGAAGATGTCCCGGGCTGAGGTAGTGCCAGCGTACCCGATCACGCCCCAGACCGAGCTCATCAGCAACATAGCGACGTTGATCGCCGAGGGAAAGATGAAGACCGAGTACATCAAGGTCGAGGGCGAGCACACCGCGATGGCAGCGGCCGTAGGAGCCTCGGCTGCGGGAGCCCGGGTATTCACGGCGTCCAGTAGCCAGGGGGTCGCCTTCATGGATGAGCCCCTCTGGATTCCACCGGGGAGAAGGCTTCCGATAGTGATGTGCTTCGTCAACAGGTCCATGGCCCCCTTGGGCGGTCTCAGGCCTGACCACAACGACTCCATGCATCAACGTGACAAGGGCTGGATACTACTCTACTGCGAGAACAGCCAGGAGGTACTGGACACCATAATCCAGGCGTACAAGATCGCAGAGAACTCGGAGATATACCTCCCTGTGGGCGTCTGTTACGACGGCTACTTTGTCTCGGCGACGGCCACGCCCACCACTGTGCCTGACCAGGCAAAGGTGGACGAGTGGCTGCCATCGTACAAGCATGAATGGTACAGCTTGATGCCTGACAGCTACAAGATGCCCTCCCAGAGGAACTTCCTCCAACTTAGGATGGGGGTCGCTGAGGCACAACAGAAGGCCAAACAGGTCATCAAGGACGTCGACACCGACTACAAGAAACACTTTGGCAGGGGCTACGGCGGTCTACTTGAGGAGTACAACTGTGACGGCGCCGAGGCAGTAATAGTGACCATGGATTCCATGACTGGAACAGCCAGGGACGTCATCGATGAGATGCGGGCAGAGGGCAAGAAGATCGGGCTAATAAAGCTCAAGTGCTTCAGGCCATTCCCCACAGAGGAGTTCCAGAAGCTCGCGCCAAAATACAAGGCCATCGGGGTCGTTGACAGGAACAACAGCTTCGGCTCAGCGGGTGGAGGCATTGTGAACATTGAGCTCTCAAGGGCGCTCTACAATGAACCCGACAAGCCCCTGTTGGTCAACTTCCACGTAGGGCTCTCGGGCACGGACGTGACCATGAACCAGATCAGGTACATGGCCGACGAGACCCTGGAGGCGGCCAAGACAGGCAAGGTGAAACATATCGTTGACTGGGTTGAGACCCACGACTTAGGAGAGGTGATGTAGATGACACACGAGATATTCGACCAACACTACAAGGAAGCAAAGATCCAGGGAGGGACCACGTGCTGCCCAGGCTGCGGTGGGCCACTCTTCTGGAAGATCGCGCTACAGGTTCTCGGACCAAACACCATAGTATACGGGGACGGCCCATGCGCCATGTGCGCCCTGAGGAACATCAAGGTACCCCACTACGGCATCCACTTCAGCTTCGTCGCTGATGGAGCAACCGGAATCGCCGCGGCTCTACGAGCCAAGGGCAGGGGAGATGTCACGCTGATCTCAAGCGCAGGTGACGGCGCCACAGCCGACATCAGCTTCGGAAAGATCAGCGCCGCCGCGGAGAGGAACGAGAACATGATCCAGATCTGCGTCGACAACGAGGCCTACATGAACACGGGCATCCAGAAGAGCGGCCTCACACCCTACGGTGCGTGGACAACCACTACACCGACGGGCAAGGAGACCAACAAGAAGGACATACCCATGATCATAGCCGCACACAAGGTACCCTACGTGGCCACGGCCAGCGTGGCGTACCCGGTGGACCTCAAGAGGAAGCTGGAGAAGGCCTTGAGCATCGAGGGCTTCAAGTTCATCCACACCATCATCCCGTGCCCAACGGGCTGGAGGTTCGACCCTGCCAAGGCCGTTGAGGTAACCAGACTGGGCGTCGATTCCTGGGTGACCCCTCTCTACGAGGTGGAGGAGGGTGTCCTCAAGGTTTCACGGAAGGCGGAGGCCAAGCCTGTCAACGAGTACCTGTCCGCACAGGGCAGGTTCAGGAGACTGAGCGAGGAGCAGATCGCCTACATCCAGTCCGAGGTGGACAACAAGCGTGATGATCTACTTGCCCAGGACGGCAAGACCATCATCCACTAACCCCTTTTTCTCTTAACCGTTAAACACCTGGACAATTCTTTATTTTCCGTGAGCATCACAGCCGTCGGCCACATCGCGCTTGACACAGTGATTACGGGAGAGCGGCGACTTGAACAACTAGGAGGTCCGCCGAGCTTCATGTCCGCGATAGGTGATGTGATTGACTCAAGGGTTGACGTGGTTACCCGAATCGGCCCTGATTTTCCTCAGCTCCACAATGAAGTGTTCAGGGAAAGGGGTATTGATCTGGCACAATGGACCTGTGAATCGCCAACAACCCGATTCATCCTGAATTACACCGTCAAGCCAAGGGGCCTAGCGGTGAGGGTCGTTTGTGATGAGATTGAGGTACCCGATATCCCTGAATCCGGCTGCGTGATAATCTCCCCGATTGTGGGCGAGATCAATGAGTCCTTCCTTGGCTCCGTTGAACCTGATTACCTCGCCCTTGACCCTCAGGGACTGGTGAGGAAAATCCATGACGATGGCTCCATCACCCTTGAGCCATGGAGGTCGGCCAACTTTGACCGTGTAGACCTGCTGAAGACGAGTATCCGTGAGCACTTCTACATCACAGGTGAGCCTGATCCCCTGAGAAGCCTGGGGAAGATCATGGAAAATGGTGTTGATGTTGCCGTGATCACCCTTGGGGATGAAGGTTCATTGGTGCAATCAGCCGATGCCAGACTGAAGGTGCCCGTTTATCCCACGGAGAGCATCGACTCCACAGGGGCTGGGGACTGCTTCCTCGCCGCGTTATCGTATTGCCTGTACAG
>JABXKY010000087.1 GCA_013619005.1 Candidatus Bathyarchaeota archaeon
TTGATCACCTGACCGAGAAGCTCTGGTTGGCGGATGCCTAGGCTGTCTCGATGGTTACCTCTTCGCCGCTTCTGATCCTCTTGAACACCTTTGGGTCTCCGATGATCCTTCCGAAAACGTTCACCTCGCTGGCAGGCCTGATCTCGTCCCCCTTGCTCATGGGAGTCGGCCCAAAGAAGATGCAGAAGGCGTTACCAGGGGGCCAAAACGCCAGGTCCCCCAGTTCCACTATAACCTTGGGGTTCTCAACGTCGCTCTCGACGGGGACCATGAAGTATATCTCTTCCCCCCAGGTGTTCGCTCGCCCCTTTATGGGCAACGCGTCCAGTATCGCCCTCGCGGTGACCGGGTTCTCGTCTGTGATCTCGGCCTCCACTGGCCCGGTGGACTCGGTGGTTATCTTTATCCTCATGTTTGAATCCTGTTTTTTCAAGCTTAAGTTTTTTACTAAGGTAGGTAATCATGTGTTTATCAAGATGAGGCGCAACGGATTCAGACATTATACTTTACTTATCCTTACTTCCATCGTCATCATTTTTCTCGGGATTGGGGTAGCCCATGCGGATATCGATGGTGTTGTATTGGACCCGGAGGGCCAGCCCGTGGAAATGGTCAACGTCACTTTCTTCCGGAATTTCCTAAGGATCGGCGTGGTGTCCACCGATGCTTCTGGTTTATTCTCGATGGAACTCGATGAAGGCTATTATGTTTGTCAGGTGTACGCTGGCACGGATTTCCTCCCCTCCATATTCAGGGTGAATGGGAGCGTCTCGGGGAAACTCGTGTCCCTTCAGCCTGGCGCTTACATTGATCTCAAGGGCGATCTTCAGTATATTGACTCGGTTGCACTGCCGCTTCACGTGGAGATATCCGTGAAGGATTCAAATGGGGATGTCGTTAATTCGACTGGATTTCCCCTCGTGTTCGGGTCAAATCACCTAGGCATTGAGAAGATCACCGCGATACCTTTGAATTCGGTCCCGATTCCCGCTGATCAATCATTAACGATTTCCATCAATAGCAGCTACCTGATCGACACCCGAATCGGTACCCGTGGTCTGGTTTTCGAGGTCGGACCTACCGGTTCCGGTGAATCACATATTGTTGACCTCAGATATTACACGCTACTCACCAGTGAGCGTATTTCATGGAGTTCTCAAAAAGTCCTCGAATCGAGGCTGGCTGAGATGAAGGAATACGGTTTCTACCTAGCCAGGCAGGAGTCTGCGCTGGAAACGGGGGTCAGGCACACAGATGACGCTCAGAGCTATTACGATGACGAGGAGTACGCGAAGAGCTTCGACTCCCTGAAGCGAGGATACATTCTTTTTGTGCATGCAAACGCCGAGCTGGATGCCATGTACCGGGAAGCAAGTTTCTCGGTTTTTGTTCTCATGGGCTTCCTCGCAGTGAGTTCGTTTATTCTGGGTTATCTTGTCACCGATGAGCCCATTCAAAGGGTTATAGTTGACGTGGTAGTGTACACTATCAGCCTCACGTTTTTCTACTTCACCTATCCCGGCAGCAGGACGATCCCCATTAACACGTTTGCTTTTGTTGCTGTAGAGTTTCTAGTCGGTTTCAATGTTATAGGCAGGTTTTTCCCGAATATTTTCAGGATCGGTTCAAGCGATGGTCGGGTACACACGAGGAACCTTGTGGCTCCTATATTCAACCTCGCCAAGAGGAGCCTGCGCAGGAGAAAACTCAGGTTCCTTCTCACATTGGTCTCGCTGACCCTCCTGGTCCTGAGTTTCGTTACCCTGACAAGCTTCTCAGAAGGCTATGGGATTATATCCGGGAGCACCCAGCCAAAGTCATCATGGAATGGTGTGTTTATCCGGGACGGTGCATGGTCCACTTATGACCCGACGCTCCTGTCATATGACTCTCCTGAGCAGGAGTGGTTGCAGAACCAGGCCGAGGTGCAGTCAATATACGTCAAGGCAGAGAACGTGCCGCTCCAGCGTCCAATATTTACCGTGAACGGGACGCAGGTCTACGGGATAATTGGAGGCACAGAGAACGAGTTCGATAACATTGGACTGGGATCAATGCTTGTCTCCGGGGCTCTGCCCGTCGATGGTGTACTGATAAGCGCGACATTCAGTGAGGAATCGGGTATCCAGCTTGGAGATGATGTAACCTATGGAAGCCTATCCCTTCCCGTTGATGGAATCTTGGATGACTCGGCGTTTTCCAGGCTAAGGGACCTCGATGGAACGCCTTACCTGAGTGAGAAATGGGTAAACATAGGCCCCGAGGGCGAGGCGCCTGTCTGGGCCCTACAGGATGTTGAAACCTATGAACAGATGGTTGTCAGCCTCGACACCGTCTCAGGGTTCTCCATGGTTGACGTGCGGCGGATCGGGTTCTCTCTCGAGTCGTCCTTTAGTGAGGACGAGTTCGCGGAGAGGCTCGCCCTTGAAAGAGGATACTTGGCTTATTCATCCACGGATGAGAGCTTCTCGTTTTACAGGCTCGGTAACTACTTCGAGGGAAAAGGCGCTAGCCTGTTTATCCCCTGGGTGATCGTGGTCCTCAACGTGGTTGTCACCATGCTTAACACCATGTTTGAGCGAAGAAAGGAGATCGAGATACTCAGCTCGGTTGGGTTAAACCCCGCTCAGGTCTCCGCTATTTTCGTCGCCGAGGCAACCATCACGGGGTTCATCGCCGGTGGTCTGGGCTACCTGGCTGGCCTTGGGGTCTACAAGGGGCTTGCGTACCTGAACATCGGCTTACAGGTCCACCAGAAGGTCTCAGCCGTTTGGAGCCTTGCAAGCATCGGGTTAGCCATCTCCGCCGTATTAACCGGCGCCTACGCTGCCCTCCGCAACAGCACGGTGATTACGCCGAGCCTCATGAGACGGTGGCGGATCGACCGGTCCAGTGGCGGGTTCGACAAGCCTTGGAAGTTGAGGATACCCGTCATACTTGAGCCCGAGGAGGTTGACCTCTATCTTGAGTTCATGGAGGAACGGCTACAGCGGTTGACAAGTCACCATACTGAGATGACTTCGAGAATCAAATTCTACAAGGATGAGAGGCGGATCACCTTCATCTACAGGTCAGTGCAGGCCTCAACAGGTACCCTGTACACAAAAAACGAGGTAAAAATCATTAAAATCGATGAATCAGAGTGCACCGTGGAGATGGAAAGTATGGGTGACCCTGACTATGTTCACGTTGTGGGCTCAATTGTCAGAAGAATAACTATGGATTATACCTCGATGAAGAGTGATTAGCTCCTCTCGATCTTCTCCACCTGTCCGTCCCTCATCCAGACAATCCTGTCACTTGCCCTAATCATCTTGAGGTCATGCGTCGCAGCAACCAAGGTCAATCCCTGAGACTTGTTGAGGCCGTGCAGAAGATCAATAATCTCCATACCCGTGTTCAGGTCAAGGTTTCCCGTCGGCTCGTCCGCAAGGATGATGGCGGGGTCGTTGGCAAGGGCCCGCGCTATAGCTACCCTCTGCTGCTGACCCGCCGAGAGCTCACCGGGCCTGTGGTGGACACGGTCCTTGAGACCAACCATCTCAAGCAACTTTTCCGCCTTCTTGTACCCCTCATCGTTGGACGTACCCGCGAAAACCGTTGGCAACGCAACGTTCTCCAGCGCCGTCAAGACCTGTATCAGGTTAAAGCTCTGGAAAATGTAACCGATCTTCCTGCACCTCAGCCAAGCAAGCTCATACGCATCCAGCTGGCTGATGTCAACCCCGTCAATGAACACGTTCCCGTCCGTCGGCTTGTCCAGACCACCAATAAGGTTGAATAACGTGGTCTTACCGGAGCCGCTTGGCCCGACGATGCTGATGTACTCGCCCCTCCCGATGTTGAGGTCGACCCCGTCAAGTGCCTTAACCGTCTCGTCGCCCATCTGGTAATGTCTTAGGATATTCCGTAACTCAATCACTGTATCATAGCTCATATCTTAACGCCTCCACCGGGGGCAGTTTGCTCGCCCTCCACGCCGGGTACATTGATGCCACGACGCTGAGGATAATACTCAACGCTGTTGTCCCAACTAAGTAAACAACCAGGTCAAGAGACCCGACCTTGAAAATAATATCAAATCCAGTTGTGAACCCCACCGATGCCAGTGCAGCCAGGACGCCTAGAGTATAACCGATGAGTCCTCCCGCGGTTCCCTGTATCACTGCCTCCACAAGGAACAGCATCACAATGTGCTGGTCTAAGGCACCTATGCATTTCATAGTGCCGATCTCCCTGGTCCGTTCGTAGACAGCGATCAGCATCGCGTTTGTGATCCCGACCACGGATACTATCAGGGCAACCGCCACGAGCCAGTACTGGTAAGCGTCCACTCCTAGAGAGCCTCCCTCAATTGCGGAGTATGTCTGATAGAATATGTCTGCAAACGCAAGGCTTGTGAGGAAGCTGTTGGCTAGCGCAATAGACGCCACGTTGATGGCCGTCCTCTGGAAGCGGCGGCGGATGTATCCTATTCCCAGCCTGTACGCGTCCATTATCGAGAAATGGACCATTTTGGTCTCGCCGCTCATAACGGTTGAAGTCCCCCTTTGAAAGTTAAAGACGTTTCCACTACTGACCCTCCCGTTTCATACTCCAATCCAGACAGACCCTTCTCATGAAGCCACCTGATTTCTTGATGCTTTCAAAATCACCTTCTAAGAACAGGGTTGTAGAGTATGTACCGTCAGCTATTGGTTCTATCACCACTCGGTTCTTGGTGTAGAGGCTTGATATCCCTCCGTTTGTCGACTTGTAGATGAACGAAAACACCCGGGTGTCGTCTTCAACGGTTTTCTTTAGTATACTTACCATCATCTCCCGTCCCTTCATACCCTCTCTCAGTTTTTCCTCGATGAAATTCGTGTACTCATCGAGTTCCTCCGGGAATGCATGTATGGGCAACTCGATCCGCGTTTCTATCTCGCTGTCACCCAGTGTCGCTACTTTCCATCTGCGCATAAGACTAGGTGTAATCGAAACGCTGTTCCTCAAAGCAACCATTCCACCAATTAAAACCGCGGCGAGGCTGATACCGATAGCACCAAGGCTCCAAACGGCTGAAACCTTCTGTTTTACCTGCAACGCTGGGGTCACAAGGTAGATGAACTTGTACGCCCCGAGGCCCACAAGGTATCCAAGGCACCCGCCCAGTATACCCGTTACAGCGGCCTCCGCCAGGAATATTGCCGAGATATGACGCGGGTTCATCCCAATGCTTGAGAATATCATAACCTCCTTGCGTCTCTCGAAGTACGCGTTCATCATGGTGACGATGACGTTCAGGACCACTATCACCCAGGGAATAATGATTGGCAGTCCCTTCCCCCCAAAGTACCCGGTTAACTGGGCAAGGTATACCCCGGTATCCGTGGAGGCCCAGACCCTGAATCCTCTGTTTAACGCAGTCGTTCTAGCGTACTCCAGGGCATCGACATCTGGTTCCAGCATTAGGTTGAGCCTGGTCAGCATCAGCCAGGTCATATTTACGGTTGTCCCGAGGTTTGTTATCACAACCTCATCGGGGCTACATGGAGCGACAGCCTCTATGATGAAATCAGGGCCATCGGCCTCTATCCTCTCTTTCTCAATAATCTTTCTGGGAAGGATTGTGTCCCCATCTATGTCCGTCAGTTCTTCCAGTATCGCGTCATCGAGTAAGGCTACTACAGTGAGTTCATGAGTCCTTTCATGTGCCCTAAATGCAAACGTATCACCCAATGAAACGCCGAGCCTCTCAGCCAATCCCAGAGACACCATCGCCTCGCCTACTCCATCTCCCATGTACTCTCCCTCTGCAACCGCTGAGTCCAGCTGGTTTACTTCGGCCTCGTGTCGGGGGTTTACTGAGAGTATTCCGAAGACTGTGGTTCTGTTGATGAAACCCACTGGACTATAGCCTTCCCTATATTCTCTCTGCGGCTGATTCTCGTACCTAGGTATTACCTCGTTTACCGCGGTAGCCTCACTGAACCATCTGACGAGCTCAAAATCCAGTGGAAGAGGACCTGACACACCTATCCCTCCACTTGAAGGCGCGGTACCTATAGTTGGCGGTGGGTCCGGCGTCCTTATCATGACGCCATCTTTATCGATGGGGGCGCCTGATTTCTCCAGGCTCAAACCGAACCCTGACGTGAAGCTTGTTAAACTGATAAAGCTGGCAACTAGCAGAATCACGCTTGTAAGCGTGAGCAGGAACCTGAGTCTTCTCCTCCTCAAGCTCCTCTTGGATATGCTGAGTATGGGTACCACCATGTGCTGGATGCTTGCGTTCGTCGTCTCGGGCCCTCTCTGCAGAATTTTTGGTCCAATAACTCCCGCAAGGGTCACGAAAACAAGCGAGTACGCTCCCATCCGCATGATATCAAACGGCTTAGTTATCTGAGCCCCCGGGTGCAGCCCGTAAAGAACGGCTAACAGGATGATGAAGACGACTCCGCTGATCGTTGTCTTCCTCACGGTGTCATCATAGAGTAGAGTCGCCATGACCTGGGAGGTTAGTGCTATGAAGACAATGAGAATGAACACGGATCTCTCCGCGTCCCCCAGCATCGAGGTAACCGAGTTCTCAAGATCTGTGAGAATCACGTAGGCCTCCCTCAAGGACGTGAAAGCCTCATCAAAGCCGCCGGAATCCATGCGAGATTGAGCCGCCGATGTGAGGGACTCGGCGTTACCAAGCTTCTGCCTCTCCACCGCGAGGAAAAACCCCTGCTCCTCCTTGTCAAGTATCAAACCGGTGAGGCCCGTCGTCTTGTTGTAGATCTTGTCAAAGCTCTGGGGAAGAATCCTATCGCGAAGGTCAACTGACATCACCTCGCCCTGGGACAGCCCTCCTTCAACGTAATCATCTATGATAATAGTCTCTGTTAGCTTGTCGCTGCCTTTCTCTACGTAAGCCGTGACTTTGATCACAAAGTCCTGTCCCGCGGGCACGTATGTTTCTCCACTGGGTTTGTTGAGGTACGTCGAGACCGTTGAGCTTCCTGAACCGTAGTGAAGATTGAAGCTGCCATAGTCTATATGGTCCTGCCCGTTAGGCTCTAGGACCCTTATTGTGACCTCGGGGATAGCAGAGGTCTCGATGAAGAAATCCTGCCCCTCCAGACTCACGGTCGCCGATCTCCACAGCCTGATTGTCTCCTCCTCAGGCTCTTCACCGGGGGTGTGGTAAACTCCGTACGGGACGTAATCGGTCTCGCCGTCGGTCTCGTGGGACACAAATATCAGGTATCCCCTGTCCTGTATCATGTCCAGCTGGAACCTTCCATCGTCGTCTGTGGTGGTCCCGCTGGCGCTGTACCACCTCGAGGAGTAGCGTCTGTAGAACCTCCTGTAGTATACGGTGACCTTTGCGTCAGGTATTGGTTCCCCTGACTCGTCGTCGACGACGTACCCCAGGTACTCGGGATCACCGAAGGCGTATTCGCTCGCTCCAAATTGAGAGACGAAGATGAAAGACAGTAGCAGCAAAAGCCAGTACTTGTACTTCATCCCCAGAAAACGAGCCATCTAAGGAAAGATGTCCATTTAGGATAAAACTTTACCGAGGGCTAGTTGAGTTTGTCCTCTGCCCAGTCATCCTCAGGGTCATCGGTCCAGCCTATGCAATCGTAGCACAGTAGGCTTTTCTCGTCTCCGCACTCCTCGCAGAACTTGGAATCGCACTCCTTGCATTCCTTGACAGCGGATACTTCCATCCCACATATCTCGCAGATAGGCATTCTAGCTATACGGAATTTGCCGATGGAATATATACGTACCGAAAATTAGGGGATGTCCTTGACAGCGTGGTCAAGGTCTAACGCCCTGAGGGCCTCGGGGGTTGGATGACCGGACTCCAGGCTCCAGCCCCTCTCGGTATAGTATTCGTCAAGCATCAACTCGATGTCCATTACGGATCCGCTGCTTCCTCCCTCCATGAGGGGGGTATCAGTGAACCGTTTCGGCACGGTGTCGTCCTTACGCCCGATTCCCTCCCTTACCCCAAACATACGCTCGATGGTAGTGATCCTTGAGCCAACGTCCCTTACTTCCTGCTCCGTCAGATTGATACCAGTCGTCAGCTCCAGCGCCTCGGCCGCCCTGGGGAACTGGAGCAGCATCATGTTCTGCATGATGTTCTTGCACGGCTGCAACGCGTCGATTACCGCGCACCAGTCCTCGAAGTAGCTGATGAGCTTGCCCTTGCCCGTGTCGGATCTCCTCATAGTCGCACCTGGCGCTCCGAACATCTCCTGACCTATCGCTGGGTCATCTGCTAGTTCGATGAAGGGCTCGCTGCGGAGGTGGTCCCCGCCTCGTGTGGCCACCGCGTATCCCAGTCCGAATCCCTTGAGGCCGCGCGGGTCGGCCATGATTAGGTCCATGCCCTTGACCGCCACCACGTACTCTTGCCCCTTGCCCAGCTTCTCGGCGGCCTTGAAGGCGCCGTCCGCCAGGATATCGCCGAATCCCTCGCGTTTCGAGATCTGGTGGATTAGGGTGATTATCGCCTCCTTGTTGCCCCAGTTGAGCTCAAGCCCCCCTGTCTCCTCCTGTGTCAGCTTACCGTTCTCGTAGAGCTCCATTGCCCAGCCGATTGCCCCCACCGTGCTGAGTATGTCTATTCCCAGCTGGTTGCAGAGGTCGTTGGCGGCCAGCGCCATCTCGATGTCATTGTTTCCCAGCCTGCTGGTGAAGCTGCCGAGGCTCTCGTACTCGGGCCCCTCGCCGTGGACCCCCCGGTAGGGGCCGTCCCTGATGGTGTATATCCTGCTGCACGGTATGGTGCACGCGAAGCACCCCCTGCCCTTGACATTGTACTCGGCTGCAAGCTTCTCCCCGCTCACCTCGCTGGCGTGCTCAAATGTGCCCTGGGTGTAGTTACGAGTCGGTAGGAACCCACCCTTATCCGCCATCATCAGTATCCTGGTGGTGCCCATGAGTCGGCGTCCCTCATACTGCTCGTGGCTCTTGATCTCCTCCTCTAGGGCTAGGACCAGTTCCTTGAAACCCTCGGGTTTATGCACCTCTATGGAGCCCGTGCCCCTTACGGCTATGCCCTTGATGTTCTTGCTGGCCATCACCGTGCCCATACCCGTCCTAGCCGCGGCCCTTACCTGGTTCGCGAACAATGCACCGTACTTGACGCCGTTCTCCGCCGCCGGGCCGCAGATGAGCGTCTGGGTCCACGGGTCTCCCAGCTGCTTCCTTATCCCGGTGTCCGCCTCGAACACTGTGCCGCCCCATATCCCGTGGGCGTCCTTGACATCAACCACGTCGTCCCTGATGGAGATATAGCTGGGCTTCTCCGCTCGCCCCTCGACGATGATCTGGTCGTACCCCGCGAACTTCATCTCTGGGGCGAAGTGGCCTCCCGCGTTGGTGTCCCCGAAGATTCCCGTCAGCGGGCTGCGCGCCGATACGTTGAACCTGCTCGCAGTGGGGAACATTGTTCCAACGAGGGGCCCCGTTGCCACCATGAGCTTGTTTTCGGGTCCCAGAGGGTCTGTGCCGGCGGGTACCTCCCTGTAAAGCTTTGCGGCGTTGAACCCCCTTCCTCCGATGTACTGGCGTGCCTCCTTCATGTCAAGGGGCTCTATCTTGTGGGAGCCGTCGCTCAGGTTGATCCTGAGCACCTTTCCTGCGTATCCCTTACTCAAATCCCCACTCCTCCTTGAGCCTGCTGAACGCCTCAATCGGCGTCTCGGTTGATGGGGGCATCTCGACGTACTCTATCGCTGCCGTTGGGCACCTAGCCACGCATTGAGGGGCTCCCCCGCACAGGTTGCATATGAGGGCCTTGTCATTTACCTTGATGGCTCCGTAGGTGCACACGTTCTCGCATACCCCGCATCCTGTGCAGTCCTGCCAGCTGCACCATGTCAAACCCTCCTCCGTCCTTGATAACGCCTGCTCGGGGCAGGCATGGATTGGCGGGCAGTCGGTGCACTGGCGGCACGTCACAGGGTAGTCTAGACCGTACCTGTCGTCCTTGTGTACGGTGACCCTCGCGAGGGCTGGGCTGAACACGTTGAAGTATTCAAAGCTGCAGACCATCTCGCATTGACGGCAGCCGGCGCACAGCTCGGCTTTGACCTTGATGCGTTTCATCGCATCACCTGCAGGGATGAATGGGCTTAAAAGTCTAGTCTACCAGAAAAATGGTTAGACGACCTTTTTCAGGATCTCCATGCCCAAGTTGCCGCCGCTGATGACGACTCCAACCCGTTTATGTGTAAACCTATCTGGGTCAGATAGGAGGGCTGCCACGCCTACGGCTCCCGCGCCCTCGACCAGCATATGAGACTCATGTAGGCAGTACTTGATGGCCGCCAGTATGTCGTCTTCTGTGAGTATGACCCATTCGTCTATGACCTCCCTGCAGATGTCGAAGCTGACGCTTCCCGGCTCAAGCCCGCCGTGGAGGCCCTCGGCATAGGTGTCCTCTAGGGGTATGTCGTGGATGTACCCCTTCCTGACGCACTCGTACATGACGGGGCTCGTGTCGCTCTGGACTCCTATCACTGTGGCGTTGGTTGCCTGCTTGATGACGGACGCGACCCCTGACGCCAACCCCCCTCCCCCCACGGGTATCAGCACGACGTCAAGGTCCGGCACGTCCTCGACCATCTCCAGCCCGACGGTGCCCTGGCCCTTGATGAGATCGATGTCGTTGTAGGCCGAGATGAAGGTCATGCCCTCCTCGGCCTCGATC
>JABXKY010000178.1 GCA_013619005.1 Candidatus Bathyarchaeota archaeon
TGAACTTGACCACGTTGGGGTTTGTAGCATACCTGTGAACCGCCTCAAAATCATCGAGGGTGAACTCGCGTATGAGCAGCCTCTTCGTCTCGATGGTGACCATGGGCTTGAGAATAAGATTGGGGTTATGAAGGTTACTGGTTTCTGAGCTTCCAATAAAATGGACGGAGGGAATTAAACAGCTGCACGCGCACCCGTTATCTCATATACTTCCTGCCCATATGACCACTATCAAAGGGCTATTCAGCTCAAACAGTCGGAGATCATAACATGGACGCTCATTTCAAACCCGAACACTATCATCGCCCAACAGACCTGAAAACAGCAAGCTTGCTCCTCGCCCGGAGGGGTGCAAGAGTCATCGCGGGTGGTACAGACCTCCTTGTCACTAGACCAGCCGACACCGAGACCCTAATTGACGTCAAGGAGCTTGGACTCAGCTTCATTCGCGAGGAAGCTGGTCTCAGGATAGGATCCACAACAACCTTTTCGGATCTATTGAGATCACCACTGCTTGAACGTTACCCGTATCGGGTCCTCTATGATGCAGCGGGTGAACTGGGGCACCACAACCTCAGGCACATCGCGACGCTTGGGGGAAATATCTGTAACGCGGTGCCCTCGGCCGACGCCCCGGTGGCGTTGATAGCGCTGGACGCGATTGCTGTTATTCACGGGCCAACGGGTGAAAGGACTGTTCGCCTTGACGGCTTCTTCAAGTTCGTTAGAGAGACCGTCCTCAAAGAGGGCGAGTTCCTCAAGGAGATCGCGATTCCAGTCCAGCCCGAGGCTGGCGCCAGCTTCCAGAAGCTTGGCAGGACCAAGGTGGACATAGCCCTCGTGAACGCAGCGTGTAGGTTATCCCTTGTTGGTGGGGTCATCTCTGAAAGCAGGATAGTGCTGGGAGCTGTGTACCCCACTCCGTTGAGGGCCAGGGCTGCCGAGGATGTGCTGAACGGGAACGAGTTCTCTCATGCATTAGCGGAGAGATCAGCCCAGGTTGCGGCAGACGCCGCAATGCCCATCTCAGATCATAGGGCGTCCTCGGAATACAGGCGAGAGATGAGCTATGTTCTCGTTAAGAGGGCGATTATCAAGGCCCACGAGCGGGCGGAGGGGACACTATGAATGTCACAGTGAATTTCAAGGTAAACGGCAGGGACCGAACCGCTCAGGTGGAGCCGAAGACGACCCTGTTGTACGTTATCAGGGAAGATCTAGGGCTCATAGGTGCCAAGGAGGGATGCGGTAAGGGCGAGTGCGGCGCTTGCACAGTAATAATTAATGGCGATGCCGTGCCAAGCTGCCTAGTCCTGGCTGCCGGCGTTGAGGGAAAGGAGATCATCACCATAGAGGGAATCGGCGAGAACGGACGCCTACACCCTCTTCAGGAGGCGTTTGTCAAGTACCACGCCAGCCAGTGCGGGTTCTGCTCACCAGGGATGATACTTACGGCCAAGGCATTCCTAGACAGAAAACCCGACCCGACCGAGGAAGAGGTCAGGGACGTCATGATGTCAAACCTGTGCAGGTGCACTGGCTACGAGAAGATCATCGAGGCCGTCATGGCCGTGGCCAACGGGGAGGATGCTTAGATGGCTAGGACAATTGTGCTCCCCGAGAAGGGTCTCACCATAGTGGGGACAAGCCCCGAGATGAAGCTTGCTCGAAACAAGGTGACGGGCAGGGCAGAGTTCACCGTTGACATGAAGCGACCCGGGATGCTGTACGCCAAGATGCTCAGGAGCCCCTACGCAAGCGCCAACATAAAGGGAATTGATTACAGTAGGGCGCTGGAGCTTCCGGGTGTCGTGGCAGTAGTCACGTACGAGGACGCCAAGTTACTCTACAAGCCGAGCCACGGCAGCTCACGTGAGTACGGGCTCGACGACATGGTTCGCTATGTGGGTGACAAGGTGGCCATGGTGGCCGCTGAGACCGAGGAGCTCGCCGAGCTAGCCCTCGACTACATTGACGTTGACTACGAGGTGCTTCCCCACGTCATCGACATGGAGGAGGCCATGAAGCCGGACGCCCCCGTGGTTCACCCGGAGAGGCAGGGCGTTGACTGCGATGGAAACATTTTAGACCACAATGTTCAGGAGTGGGGGGACGTGGAGGAGGGCTTCAAAGAAGCCGATTACATCATCGAGAACAGGTTCTACACTCCCAGGGTATGCCACGCGGCCCTTGAGCCCCACGCCATGCTGGCGGAGTGGGACCTTGACGGAAACCTCACCATGTGGAGCAGCGAGCAGACGGCTTTCATGATCAGGGATAGTCTGGCTGATGCTCTAAAATTACCCAGGAGCAAGATCCGGTTCATCGTGCCCGATTACGTGGGAGGCGGATTCGGCGGTAAGTACGAGAGCGCCGAGAAGATTACGCTAGCCGTACTGGCGAGGAAGGCTGGTAGGCCCGTGATGTGGCGGCTGACCCGTGAGGAGGAGTTCTACACCACGAGGACCAGGAGCCCCTGCATCTTCGAGAGCAGGACGGGCGTCAGTAAGGACGGCACCTTCGTGGCAAGGCAGATGAGGGCAATCATCGATATCGGTAGCTACGCGTGGGGCGCCATCATGAGCAGCAGGGCCGCCAGCTATATGACCATGCTGTACAAGTGTGCCAACATCAAGTACACGGGCTACGGTGTCTACACCAACACCCCGCCAAGTGGAGCAATGAGGGGCTTCACAAGCACGCCCATACACTACGCCATGGAGGCAGAGATAGACGAGATCGCCGCGGCCATCAACATGGATCCCCTAGAGTTCAGGCTCAAGAATAAACTCAACGTGGGCGACGTTATCCCCCTCAACGGAGTGCCTATATCCAGCAGCGGGCTGGAGGAGACCATGCTTAAGGGGGCAGCCGAGATGGGCTGGCACAGGAGGAACCCGAAGCCTGGGGCAACTGATGCTAGGTTCAAGCGTGGCATCGGTATGGCAAGCTACTGCCATTACAGTCCCATGCTTAAGAGCTCTGAGCGTAGCATTGGCAACGCCGTGTTGAAGGCGAACATCGATGGCTCGTTCCACCTGCTACTGGGCATCGCCGATATCGGGCAGGGGCTCAGGACCATCATGGCCCAGATATGTGCAGAGGCCTTGGGTGGTGTTCTCGACGAGATAGACGTGACCCTGGCTGACACAAGGACTACACCGTGGGGCACCACCACCGCTGCCAGCAGGTCTACCATCGAGACGGGTGGAGCCGTCAAGGACGTTGCGGAGAAGATGAAAAGCCGCCTCATCCAGCTGGCGTCCGAGATTATGGGTATCCATGAGGAGAACCTGGACGCGAAGGAGGGTTCAGTCTACGAGGGTGCAAACCCTGGAAACAGTGTCAGGTTCGGCGATATTCTACATCATCCCGATATCTACCTCCGGGGCGACAACGTTATCGTCTTGAAATCCACTTACAGTGTCCCCCAGTTCATCCCGCCATACGGCACTCAGTTCGCTGAGGTTGAGGTGGATACCGAGACGGGGCAGGTGAGGGTCATCAAGGTGGTGGCCGCCAGCGACGTGGGCAGGGCCATCCACCCTAAGAGCGTTGAGGGGCAGCTTGAGGGAGGCATCCACATGGGTATAGGGTTTGCATTGGCCGAGGAGCTTAAGCTGGACCCTGAGACAGGCGCGCCTCTGAACCCCGATTTCCTCGACTACAAGCTGTACAGGTCCGGTGACATGCCTGAGCTCAAGATAATCATCGTCGAGCCCATAGACCCCTACAGCGTCTACGGCGTCAAGGGTGTAGGTGAGATGACTGTTATTGCCACAGCTCCCGCTGTGCGGAACGCCATCTTCAACGCCACTGGCGCGAAAGTGTTCAGGCTTCCATTGACGAGTGAAAACGTGCTGGCGGCTCTGAAGGAACAACGTGCTGGGAATAGTGTCGCGTAATATCATCGCCCAGTGTAACTTGGGCATGTAACGTTGTTTCTGGGTTCTTTATATGCGAATCCCATACTGAAGGGTCATGATTCAGCGTAATGCGATAGAGATCGACGACCTCGTGAAGAGACTGTTTGGCGGCAATCCCGTGCCTCTAATGCAGCATCTTGCTCTGCACAGCGAGATAACCGAAGAGGATATCGAAAGGCTGAGGGACTTAGC
>JABXKY010000270.1 GCA_013619005.1 Candidatus Bathyarchaeota archaeon
TAACAGAAGTGAGGATAAAATCTTCGACTCGTTTTATAAAAAGTCTTGACAAAAAAATGGATTAGCTGATACAAAAGTCGTCTCATGTAAAGAGGCGTCTACCATTTCTCGCTGTGAACCCGGGTTTCATCGTATTGCGTCCTAGGCTCTTTTTGTTCCGCCGGGTGACCGATGGCTATCAGGTTGTGGGGCACGATGTCCTCGGGTATACCTAGGAGGCTACGAGCCATGTCGTAGTGTTCGTCAAGGGCAAGCCCGATCCACACAGCGCCCAGCCCGAGGGCCACCGCGGCGTGGAGTATGTTCATGGTCGCCGCTGAGCAGTCCTGGGGTATGAAGTTTCTTGGTAGGGGCGTCAGGCTTGGGTCCCCGCAGACAGCGATGCACAGCGGTGCCTCTGTTAACATTTTTCCGTAGGGGTGTCTAACCGCTATTCTGTCCAGGGTCTCCCTTTCCTTGATGATTATAAAGTGCCAGGGTTTGCGGTTTCCCCCGGTGGGTGCGGCCATGGCGGCCTCCAGCAGTTTCTTGATGTCCTCGTCGGTCACTGGCTCGGGGGTGTACTTTCTTATGCTCCTCCTTGCCAGGATCGCATCCAGCTCAACCAATTATATCAAGTAAGATACTGAAGCTGTTTGGATAAAACCTTGGATACATGCATTAAAATAGGAACCATAGGCCCCGGAATCGAGGAAACCGCTTACTCCTCGTAGAGCTTTCCGTTGCTGCCCCAGTCGCTCTTCTTGATGTCCTTAAAGACCACCGAGACGTGGTCCGGTGTCGTCCCGCACCCCTCACAGATGGCCTTCGTCACCAGCTCAAGCGTCCTCTTCTTCGTCTCCGCGTCCCTACCGTCAAACCACTGAATAGTAACCCATGGCAAATTTTATCACCGGGATAGACACGACGCCACCGGATAAGAAACCTTCCCACCAGGAATTTTTTTTCCTAATTTACCGCCCACTGTTACCAGGGTGGCGGACTCCAAACTCAAGATCCTCATCACTGTTCAGAAGGGCAAAGTCATCATCGCCCGCCAAGCAATAAGGCACAGCCACGGGGAAAAGGGTTCCCTTGCAAAGCAATAAATCCGCCCGAGAGCCAATAACCTGTATGAACCGACCCGACAAGACCATGTACTTCCTCAACATAGCCCTCAGCGTAGCCGCCAGAAGCACCTGCCTAAGACGCACCTTCGGCGCCGTAATAGTCAAGGACAACACCATAGTGGGCACAGGGTACAACGGCAACGCCCGCGGCGTCACCAACTGCCACGAGATCGGGTGCATCAAGGACATTATGAAAAGTCCCCAGGGGGCAGCCTACGATTACTGCCCCGCCGTCCACGCCGAGGAAAACGCCATCATCAACAGCAACAGGTCAGACAGGGTCGGAGCCACCCTGTACATAGCGGGCCTCAAGCCTGACGGCAGCTACACCATGGCCCTCCCCTGCCAGAGGTGCCAACGGAAGATCATCAACAGCCAGATCAAGGACGTGGTGATACTCAGGGACGACGACACCCCCATGACCGTAGACGTAGACGAGTACATCAAGGCCGACTCCGACTGGTACACCAAGCTCGTCCAGGACCACAGGTGAGGACGCTAAAGCTTATATTCGGAAAAAATAGACTCCCACCCGATGACCTATGAGTATAGAGCAGAAGATCGCCGACCTTGAACTGGAGCTTCGCGGGATCATTGACAAGATAGAGAGCCTTGAGGACAACTTCGAGTCAATCAACGAGCGCCTAGAGGAGATCGACGAGAAACTCAAGGCACTCTAAACTAGAATCGATTGTCATCAAAGGCTTTTAATAATCATTGATCCGTGGCTTCCCCTGATAGAGATGGCTTTCGGGGAGCATACATCCAAAGAGATCATCGGCACAAAAAGCGAGGAACTCATCGGCAAGAAGATTATTCTATGCATAACGGGAAGCGTAGCCGCTATCAAGAGCACCGAGATCGCCAGGGAGCTCATGAGGCGGGGCGCCGAGGTCTACGCCGTCATGTCCAAGCACTCTCAGCAGATCGTTCACCCCGACATGGTGGAGTGGGCAACGGGGAACCCTGTGGTCACCCAGCTAACGGGTCAGATCGAGCACGTGGCCTACGCAGGTGAGCACTCGCTGAGGGCTGACCTGATACTCGTGGCGCCCAGCACCGCAAACACCATCGGAAAAGTTGCGTGCGGCATTGATGATACCCCCGTAACAACAACTCTGACCACGGGGATAGGAGCAGGTATCCCGGTTATAATCGCCCCTGCCATGCACGCGTCCATGTACAAGCACAGCATCGTCTTAGAGAACATCGATAAGCTCCAGAAACACGGTATCGAGGTGCTGATGCCCAGGTTTGAGGAGGGAAAGGCAAAGATACCCAGTACCGCCGAGATCGTGCACGCGGTCATTGTCAAGCTCAACGTGAAAAAGGACTTGGTGGGAAAACGTATCCTGGTCACAGGTGGCCCAACGAGGGCGTACCTGGATGCCTTCAGGTACATAACAAACCCCAGCTCGGGCAAGATGGGGGTAGCGATAGCCCAGAACGCGTTGGACCGGGGCGCCGAGGTTACATTGGTCTATGGGCCAGGCTCCGCGAAGCCACCGGTGGGCGTGAAGGTGATTAACATCATGGGGACCGATGATATGCTTGAAGCCGTCCAGGGTGAACTCGGATCAAAGAAATACGACACGGCTATTCTTTCGGCCGCGGCCGCCGATTACGGAGCATCTGACAGGAAGATGGAGAAGACCCCCTCGGGAAAGGACGTGTGGACCATCGAGCTGAAGCCACTGCCCAAGGTCATCGAGAACGTCAAAAAGGTGGACGCAGACGTGTTCCTTGTCGGCTTCAAGGCCGAGTACGATCTAACCAACGAGGAACTGATCCAGCGTTCATATGACCGTATGGTCGTGGCAGGGATGGACCTGATTGTGGCGAACGATGTGGCCAGGAAGAACGCCGGGTTCGGCACTGATACAAACGAGGTTTTCATCATCGACACTGAGAAGCAAGTGAAGCACGTGACTATAGCATCGAAGTACGATGTAGCCTCCAAGATTCTCGACAAGATACTTGAGGCATTGTCATAGACAGCCCGCATTTTATCTTACGAGTTAATTTGTCTCTGTTTTATGGGACATTAATTGACCGTTTTCATCAGACCTTGAGTTGAGGTGGTTAACTCTTTGCCTAAATTCGTGAGTTTTTGCGCTTTTTACGTGGAAAAACTATTGGTTATTCTCACCCTTTGAAAGTAACCTTTTTAAAAAGAAGCATGATAGATTCAATCATGAGCAAGGTTAAAACAGGTCTCATCGCGTTGACAGCGATCATGGCCACAATTATGATTCTAGGAGTGACATCGGCACACGCATATTCAGTGGAAGAGATAGAGATGTGCAACGGATACAGTGAGACTACCCTATCTCCGCATGGTATTACCAGTGCTTACCTCACCACAAATGATGAGGCAGGTATATGGGTCAAGATAGAAAACCCACCTGACGATGTCACGTTCAAGTTCTATTACGAGGATGATGGCGTCGAGAAGGAATTCACTGGTGGTTACTCAAAGGTGGACGTTATTCTGAAAGAGGGAGCCAGTTGGGGTATCGCATTTACGACTATGGATATCGACGGAAAGACACCGAGCTTTAACCCAGGGGTATGGACTGCCAAGATATACATCGAAGGTGAAGTGGAGGCAATAGAAGAGTTCAGTATAGTTGATTACTCATCTCTTGCAAGCTCTATTTCATCAATCGTCGAGGATTACGCAGATCTCCAGGAAACTCTCGCAGAAATTGTGGAGGAAAACAATCAAATGGTGGCAGATTATGCCTCGCTAGTTGGAAGATACGATGAACTAGAGGAATCCACTGTGAGCGAAGTTCAGCTCATGCAGTTAAATAACGATTACGACGATCTCCAAGATGATTACGATGCGCTGGAGGCATCCCAAGAAGGTACTAGGACAATGATGTATGCATCTATCGTTGTGGCTTTAGCTGCGGTTGTCGTTGCGGTTTACTTCGGTCTGATGAAGAAGTAATCTCCAAACCCTTTTCTTAAAAACATTTTAATCCTCTCAGATTTACC
>JABXKY010000093.1 GCA_013619005.1 Candidatus Bathyarchaeota archaeon
CAAGAACCGCCTCGCTTGAGGCAACGACGATATACGTTAATAGCAGGATCATCGGGATTACTAACAGGTACATGATTTATTGATAATCGAGCGCCATCATAAGCCGCGTGTCCCCAACCGTCAGGTGTCTCATAAACAACCAATAAAAACCGCCAACCCCTTCATCTAGCGATCTCATGAACTATTACCTAGACGTGCTGGAAAAGTCCGGCAACAGCCTGATGATCTACAAGGACGGGGTACTTCTGTTCGAGAGCGACTTGGGCGGCATCAGGCCCCACTTAAAGGCCATAAACGAGCACGGAGGGGGCTTGGAGGGCACGCTTATGGTTGATAAGATACTGGGCAGGGCGGCCGCCTTCCTCGTTGTCTACAGTAAGGCAGCGGAGGCGATCACGAATATCGTCAGTACTCCCGGCAAACAGGTTCTTGAGGCTAACCACTTGAAGTTCAGCTACCGCGAGGAGGTCGCCCATATTAAGATGAAGGACGGCGTTATTTTTTGCCCCTTTGAGGGTATGGTTCAGGGAATCAGTGATCCTGTCGAGGCCTACGCGGCCATCGTTGAGAAGATGGAGAGTTTTAGGAATCCTTCCTCATAGCCAGGATGGCTGGAATCGTGCCCAGGTTCAACGCCGCCCCGATCAGGAATATCGTGCTGTAGGGAAGGTACAGTGTCAGTATCCCAGACGCCACGCTGCCCAGTGTGGAGCCGAGGCTGAATACGCTGGCAAGGTAAGAGATGCTTATTGTCTTTATCTCGGGCTCAACTAGGTCCGTGAGGAAAGCCCACTCTGATACCGCCCTCGTCCCCCAGCATAGACCGTAAAGACCCAACGCTATCCCCAGCATCAACACGCTTTTCGTGTATGCTATCATGAAGAACGATACGACGAGGAACCCGTATGCGCCCAGCATAAGCGGCCGTCTTCCTATCCTGTCGCTGATGCTTCCGGCTGGGTACCGCGATAGCATGTTGGCGAAGCCCCTCACGGTGAATAGCATGGCTACCACCGACTCGCTGAAACCCAGCTGCTGGACAGCGTAGATACTGAATAAGGCTAAGAAGAGGCTCTGGGCGGCGCTGAAGCTGGCCCTGCAGTAGCTTAGAAGCAGGACGTTTCTGTTCCCGAGGATCATCTTCATGGAATCCACGGTGCTGATCAATGGCTTCTCCCTGCTCGTTGCCTCCCTCTCCTTGATGTTGGTGGGCGCCATGAAGATGAGCAGCGCTATCCCGAATAGGGGGACTATTGCTGACAGCCAAAATAGGCCGGTGTACCCGAGGGACCCCACGAGCCTTGAGCAGACAGCCGGTCCGATGAGCATCCCGAGTCCCAGAAAGGTGAGGTACCTGCCCATGGCGTCCCCCTGCCTCTCCGACGGAGCGGCGTCGCTTACGGTGGACATGGCGGTCTGGTTGAAGCTGCTGGCGGTGATGCTGTTCACTGCGATGGCGAGCAGGAAATGGGTGTATGTCTGGGCGTAGATGAAGATCACTGAGGCCACGCCCGAGACGAAAAGTCCTATAATCATGGAGCGGAGCCTGCCGACCTTCACCACGACGCCGCTCAGCGGGATCCTGATGATGAGGGGGATAAAGCTCTGGATGCTCAATAGGATGCCCAGCTGGACAACGGTTATGCCCCTGCTTGTGAGGAACAAGCTGAATATGGGCTGTATCAGGGTGAAGTTAAGGACGAAGGTTGTGGCGGACAGCATCAAGGCGTAGATCCTGGCATCGTACCCGCTCACTATATGTCCTCCTCCCGGCACCAAACATTTCACCGGTGTATTAAACATTGCCTAACGATGGGTTTAAGTTTCTACGGAACCAGTTCATTAGATTCATCCTACGGTGAGAGTATGCTGGACGAAATTCATGAACTCGTGGACCGGATAGAGAACAAGGAGCTCCGCGAGAAGGTGAAGGCCTTTCTCAAGAACCCTCCGAGCGACTTTGATGCCCCCGCTTTACCCCTTGAGCTGTGTCCCGCCGGGGCTTATCAGCACCACAGCTACAATGGGGGGCTGCTGCAGCACACTTTGGGGGTGACAAAACTCGCGCTGACGCTTTCCGATCTCGTGGAATCGCTCTACGGGGGGACCGTGGTGCGTGACACCGTGCTGGCGGGGGCGATACTCCATGACGTTATGAAGTGCTACTGCTACGAGGAGACAGGCGAGGGCGTTTTCAGGACCAGTGACTTTGGGGGGAAGGTGGATCATCTTTCCCTCATGGTGGGGGAGATGATGAAACGGGAGTTTCAGTTGGATGTCGTCCATGTGGTCGCGAGCCATCATGGGGATGTGGGTCCCACGAAGCCCAAGTCGGTCGAGGCACTGATAGTCTCGGTCGCGGACCTGGCCGACAGCGACCTGAACGGGAAGCTCCTGAGGGCCGCCGAGTACCTGCTCCGCAGGACTGGCGCGTACAGGCCGAAGCTCTCCAGCAGCAAGGAGGCGCTGGATGTGGTCACGACCAAGGACCGCGAGGGATGGGAGGGCCTCCGCAGGCTCTCGGATGACAGCAAATAGGATGCCCCGATTACTATTTAAACAAGATAAAGGGACTTCAAGCATTCAGTGGTCGCCTTGAATGTCAAATATACGGTATCTGTTCTCGCCTTTGGTCTTGCCCTTTATCTGCTGGGTCCTGAGACCCTGCCTTTTAGCGTCCTCGGGATGATCATTGGGTTAGTTATCGTCATAATAATCGGTGAACCCATGGTTGAGGGGCTTCAGGAGTTCAGCGAGTACACGGGGCTCTCGAGTCACGTCACGGGTATCCTTTCCAGCCTGACATCGAACCTGCCCGAGATGATTATGACCATGTTCATGATTTTCTCGCCGCAGCTCAGGGAGGTGGCAATTCTCTCGGTGCTCCTGGCGTCGGCGTTCAACGGTTTGCTCTTAGGGGTGCTTGTCATCATACTCACTTGGAAGGGGGGCAGTATTGAGATCCCAAAGAAGGCCCTTGAGAACGATGTGGAGGTTATGCGGCTGGCGATCGGGTTCAGCATCATAGTGTTCGGCACCGGCATCATACTGACCCTTAACAGCGAGGTGGGGCCTCCGCTGCTGCCATGGGAGATCCCTGTGTTCATGCTTCTGGCGTACATCGGCTACCTGTTCTTCGTTGCGAGGGGAGGGAAGGGCGGCCACGAGGGTCATCAACCGCACTTGCATGAGGGGGAGAAATCTAAGGCTTTCATCACCCCTATCGCGCTGGGGCTCATAGGTACCGTGATCGCCGCGGAGCTGATCGCTAGCAGCTCGGAGTTCTTCGTGCATGTCCTGCACCTGAACGTGGTCTTCGCGGCTACCCTCATCGGGTTCGCGGGCAGTGTCCCGGAGCACGGAATGGCGTTGATTGGCGCCCGTGGGGGCCACGTGGAGCTGGGCGTGTCTAACCTCCTCTCTGGGGTGGTTCAGAGCATACTGCTCATCTTCCCCATCGTGGCGCTGCTGGTGCCCGTCTACCTGGACGGTTATGTGCTGTATCAGTTCCTGGCGATAGCGGTGACTCTCTGGATTTTATTGAAGAGCATCGTGGACGACGGCAAGCTGACCCTTGACGAGGGGGTCTCTATTATCGTCATCTACCTGCTGGGTATCCTGCTGTTTGACCAGCTGAGCCTCATCTTCTAGGCGTAACTCCTAAAAGGGGAACGTTACCTCATCTTTGCGGGCAGCTGTGACGGAGTGGTTATCGTGCTGGTCTCGAAAACCAGTGGCCTTTGAGCCTCAAGGGTTCGAATCCCTTCAGCTGCGCCACGCACCCCTTCCGTGCGGTCTTTTGAAGACTTTCTTAAAGCCAAAGAGTTAGCTCCAACTACAATCAGTTACAAAATTGGTCTGATTCGCCATCTTGAACTTAGGTTCAATCTTTGGGACAGTGAGATCATTAAGGAGTATATCAGAAACTACAAGTGTTCTGGAAGGAGAAAAAACAACATCTCCTATGCTTATCGTGATTGGTGTGCTTGGAAGGGGTTTGAATATGTGGTTGAACAATGTAAAGAAGAGACTCCAAAGTTACTATAT
>JABXKY010000048.1 GCA_013619005.1 Candidatus Bathyarchaeota archaeon
ACTTTGCGTCCTCCTCGGTGTCCTCTGCGGGCCACATCATCCCTCCCTTGATGATGTTGATCCTTCTCTTTCCCTCGGGCAGCACCCCCAGCACTGCTTCCCCATCAACGGAGTCCGGGTTAGGGGTCGCGATGGTCACGTCCACCATCAATGCGTCCTCCAGCTCCGCGAAGCTGCCTATCTTGAATAGCGCCCCCAGCCCTATCATGCTACTGTGGCTGATGGCATCCTTGACGGCCCTCTGGGCGGCCTTGGTCTCGTCCTTTCCATGCAAGTCTACGCCTGTTCCGTTCTCAAGCAGGTATTTTCTGTAATCTGGCATAATGTTCCACCTCATGGTGGGTATTCCATCTTAAAGCCTTAACCTGAGATACATCGACGATTACATGAAGAGCAATCCTATTCACGGGATACAGTTAAAAGACAGTGAAGGATAGTCAGTGAAACGCGGGACCTGATGAGCATGGATCAACTGGATTATAGGATTAGGGACAGGATCAAGGAGTTCCTGGACGAGGACATTGGATACGGGGACATCACATCGAGCACCCTGATCCCAGAGGATCAAATGGCTGTGGGAAAGCTATACTTCAAGGAGCCCGGGATCGCCTCAGGGCTGGTAGAGGCAGCCACGGTTTTCGAGGTCCTCGGATGCCAGGTTACCGCCTATTCCAAGGACGGGGAGGAGGTCAAGGAGAAACAGGTCCTGCTCACAGTCACCGGGCCTGCACGGGCTTTACTCATGGGTGAGCGGCTCGCTCTGAATATCGTGGGGAGGATGGCTGGCATAGCCACCCAGACAATGAAGGTCGTCAATGCCGTTAAGAAGAGGAACCTGAAGACGAGGGTGGCCGCAACGAGGAAAACCCTGCCCGGTCTAAGGGACTTTGACAAGCGGGCTGTGGAGCACGGCGGCGGGGACCCTCACAGGTTCGGGCTTGATGACTGTGTACTCATCAAGGACAACCACCTGCAGCTGGTGCCGAGCGTCACCGAGGCGGTCAAACGAGCCAGGGAGGGCATCAGCTTCACGAAGATGGTGGAGATCGAGGTCAGGAGCCTTGAGGACGCCGAGGAGGCCGCTAGGGCTGGAGCCGATATCATCATGCTTGACAACATCGCCCCACCGGAGATCAAGGAGTGGCTCGGGGAGCTGGATAAGAAAGGCCTCCGCGAGGGCTTCATTTTCGAGGCCTCGGGGGGGATTACCTTCAAGAACGCGGCTGATTACGCGGCAGCAGGCGTGGACATCATTAGCTTGGGCGCTTTAACCCACAGCGTCAGGAGCCTGGACGTTAAATTCGAGATAGAGATGAACAAATGAGTCTGAACAATTTACAGCAGAGGATACTTGAGATCAAGAAACAGAAGAACGCGCTGTTGCTGGTGCACAACTATCAGATACCTGAGATTCAGGAGATAGCCGACGAGCTGGGGGACAGCCTTGAGCTGTGCAGAAAGGCACAGGAGGCCGAGGACGTCGATATGATCGTTTTCTGCGGTGTGGACTTTATGGCCGAGACGGCCAAGGTGCTTAACCCTGACAAGAAGGTGGTCATACCCAGCAGGAAGGCCGTGTGCCCCATGGCAAGCATGCTCAGTATGGATATGCTAATGGAGGCTAAGGCAAAGTACCCTGACGCCCCGGTGGTCCTATACGTAAACACCCTCGCAGAGGCGAAGGCAGAGGCGACGGTGACATGCACATCGGCTAACGCTGATAAGGTTGTGAGACAGCTGGGCGCCAAGCAGGTGATCTTCGGCCCAGACAAGAACCTGGGGTACTTCGTCAATAAGAGTCTCCCTGACGTGGAGCTCATCTACGTGCCGGAGGACGGTCACTGCAGGGTCCATAGGTTCATAGGAAACGGTGATGAGGCCATGGCGCTCAAGGAGCAGCACCCGGGCTCGGAGGTGTGGGCGCACCCCGAGTGCGAGCCGGAGTTCCAGGAGAAGGCCGACTATGTACTATCAACCGGAGGTATGGTTCGCAGGGCTAACGAGACCGACGCCGAGGTCATCATCGTGGGAACCGAGGAGGGGTTAATTGACAGGCTCAAGAGGGAGCACCCCGAGAAAAAGTTCCTGCCCGCCAAAAAGTACTCGGTGTGCGGTGCCATGAAGAGGATCACACTGGAGAACCTGTACGTGGCCATGGTTGACGAGGAGTTCGAGGTGCACGTCCCTGATGAGATCTCCGAGAAGGCCGCCGTCTCCATCGAGCGCATGCTCGATATGAGCTAGGCGCGATATCTTTTTCATCTACCTTTCCCGCTTTCAGGGAGTAAGGTGGATATTTTGTCTGTAATAGAATTCGAGGGAAAGAAACCCAGGGTTCACCCATCTGTGTTCCTGGCGCCGGGCTCATGGGTCATCGGCGACGTTACGCTGGAGGAGGACGTGAACGTCTGGACCAATGCTGTCATCAGGGGCGACGACGACTCCGTGGTGATAGGTGCGAGGACGACCATCCTTGAGGGATGTCTTGTCGAGGCGCCGACGGGCAACCCCGTTGAGATAGGCGAGGACGTGATTGTGAGCCACGGGGGAACCGTTCACGGCGCTAAGATCGAAGACGGGGCCATCATCGGGATTGGCGCTATCGTTCTGGACCGGGCAATAGTAGGAAAAGGGTCGATCATAGGCTCAGGTGCGCTGGTATCACCCAGGGCGGAGATTCCAGCTGGGTATTTGGCCTTGGGTACGCCCGCCAAGCCCGTGAGAGAGTGCAAGGAGAGAGAGATCGAGTACATGAAGAAGGAGCACGAGAGAACCCTCAGCAAGGCCAAGGTCTACAAGAAGATCTACAACGAGCTCTAGTATTGATGGTAACCAACGCTTATGCGGAGTCTAGTCCCTCTTGTTGTGCTTGAAAGTGAACGCAGAGGGGCATATATCGGTCAATATACACTTCTCGCAGTCTGGCTTCTTGGCGTCACAGACCCTCCTCCCATGGGTTATCAGCATGTAGTTGACGGCCCACCACTTCTCCTGTGGGAACAGCCCCATGAGGTCACGCTCCACCTTGACCGGGTTCTTCTGGTCGCTGAGCCCAAGGAGCCTGCTGAGCCTGTGAACATGGGTGTCAACTGCGATGCCCACAATCTTCCCGAATGAGCCGGCGAGCACGATGTTAGCCGTCTTCCTGCCCACGCCCTTGAGCTTGACCAACTCATCCATGGTGTCAGGGACATGTCCTCCGTGCTCATCAACCAGGGTCTTTGATAGGGACTGGATTGCCTCGGCCTTGCGCCTGAAGAAACCGGATGACCTGATGTCCTGCTCCAGCTCCTCCCTCGGGACTGTGACATAGTCCTGGGCTGTCTTGTATTTCTTGAAAAGCTCCTTGGTCACCTTGTTTATCTGGGCGTCGGTAGCCTGGGCCGACAGAACCGTGGCTACAAGTAACTCAAGGGGGCTGTGGTGTGTTAGCTCCGTCCCCTCGACGCTGGGGTACTGGGCCTCAAGTCTCCTGATTACCTCATGGGCTCGCTCCCTGTCATCCATACCCAGTGATACGCTTCGCCGGCTTATTTAGAAACCGTTTGGAGTGGGACCTCTGATGGCTCCTATTTTTTTTATCCCTCAGGTCTCGTGACGAGGTATCCCCCCTGACCCGTCTTTTCTTACCTCTAATCCATAAATGCCTTAAAGTGTTCCAACTTTTCCAATTGATACGCATTGAACACTCATCGTTCGAGTTACCAGCAGACCATAAAGGTACTGAGGGCGATAAGCGAGGGGATGAGCCCCAGCGATATCAAATCGAGGATTCAGTTGAGTAGGTACAGCTACGAGTACATCGTAAACAGGCTCCTCTCGAACGCCATGCTGGAGCACATCGGCGAGGACCTAGTCTTGACAAATAAGGGTTACAATGTCCTCAACTTTGTGAAGGAGAACGCCCGGATTGATGCCGAGAACAGGGCCGTCCACTCAGTCTGGTAACTGATAATAACAATTTGTGACCTCAATAGCTGAGTACGAGACTTGAGTCCGCTTTATTAACTCCTGTAAGTCTTGTAGCCTAAGAAAATGATAAATCCTGATCACCCCGTCGATGAGATCGAGACCCGGTTCTTCAACTATCTTTCTGAGAGAATTGGGGACTTTACAGTTACTGAGCACCTTGAGGCAATGGCAGGCGGGAACGAGGCATACCTTTACCGTTTTAGGATATCAGGAATTGAAAACTATGATAGTAGGCTTGTGTTGCGACTGTTCCCCAGTTACAACCACGAGGAAACCGCGAACTGGCAAGCCATGATTCATAACCTATTGAGGGAGGAAGGACTACCGGTTCCCAAGGTTTACCTGACCACATCAGACACATCCATACTTGGAGGGTCTTTCCTTGTCATGGATTACGTCGAAGGCGAGGCGATCGACCCCGGAGATGACCCCAGCGTCCTCGTATTGACCGCCAAGACTCAGGCTATGCTACACCTGAAAGAGGGCAAAAAGATTAGCGAAAAGATCATCGCCCAAGGCCATAGCGCGGGCAGCCACAACTATGACGGAAGGATCAATTGGCTGGTAAACCATGCTGAGGAGTACCCTAGCATAGGTGCAGCGGTCAAATGGCTCATCGAGAACCGTCCAGATGAACCTGAAACCCCGAGTGTAATACATGGCGACTTCCACCCCATGAACCTCTTGGTCAAAGACGGGGAGGTCAATGCGATCCTTGACTGGAGCGGGTTCATGGTAGGAGACCCTATGTATGGTTTAGGGTGGACCAAGGCCTTGTTCATAGCCACTGGGAAACATGAACTTCCCGAGGATGTATTCAACCAGCTTGTTCAAATGTACATCGATGCCTACGAAAGCATACACCCTATCGATTACGCGAAGATGGACTATTACGTTGTTTTCAGGCTCGTAAGGGCTCTCCTGGAGGGTAAGGAAGGTCAGGAGGTCTGGACTCGGCCGTATATCGTGAAAAACATTGTTAAGGAAATCAAGGAAATGACTGGCATCCTCGTCCAAATCTAGTTGTTTACTTGATTTTTCATAAAAATATCTAATTTATACCCTTTTCACTCAAATTATAGACTCATTATCGAGCCAGAAACGCTTTTAACCCAAATCCCAGCTTACTCTACTCACCAGCGAAAACTGAGGAGTCAGGATGGATCGATCGAACACTGTGTTCATAGGCAGAAAACCAGTTCTCAACTACGTACTCGCATGCATGACCCTGTTCAAGAGCGGCCACGAGATCGTGGTCGTCAGTGCCAGGGGTAGGAGCATCAACAGGGCAGTTGATACCGTGGAGGTGCTAAGGAGCAGGTTCATGCCCAACATAGAGGTAACGGATATTCAACTCGGGACCGAGCGCCTAGAGAGCGAGGACAGGGGTCCATCGAACGTAAGCACCATTGATATCTACATCAAAGCTTAAAAGCAACCGTAGAGCATTTTGACACCTCCGACGAACCGGAGGACCTACCGACGTGCAGATACAGCTATGTGAATTTTGTTTGAAGAGCGGGATGCTCTGTAACAAGTGCAAGACCAAGGTCGAGTCCGGAGAAGTCAGTACAGAATATATCGAGGTAGCAAAGATACTGCTGGGATGGGAAAACCAGTTCCAGTTCCTACAGAAAGTAAGGCTCGATAACGTGTTGGAGGCAGGGGGATTCCTAGTCCTTGTTGTGGGCAAGGGAGACTCGGCTAAGTTTAACGCAGCCCCAAAGCTCACGAGGAACCTTGGTGACCAGTTCAACAAGAGAGTTCTCGTAATAGAGAGCGGGGTAAAGGACCGCCAGTTCCTGGAAGACCTTTTCGCGACTCAGCACATCGTTACAATTAACATCATCTGGCTGCCGGACGGAAGCACGGAGACCCGCGTAGTACTTCAAGGGCGTGGCAACAGGCGTCTCAGCAAGAAGCGACTACAGGCATTAGTAAACGTCGCGAAGACCGTGAGAAACATGGATCTCCGTGTAGAGTACGCCTACTAACCGCTACATTTTTCTTTTGTTAATTTACCAAAACCGAGTCAACCTGTGTATTCGAGTGTTGATTTTTAGTGATTTCCGGACCGAGATGGTTCAGCCAAGCTTTTTATACCCTTTTCATATTCAGATGCGTAGCCAATTAATGGTGTCAAGGTATGTTTGACAGTAGAAAATACGTTGAAGAAGCAAAAGAACACGTGGACGAGACCATAACCCTAGCCGGGTGGGTGGCGCGCACAAGAGACCTCAAGAAGATACGCTTCATCGTGCTCAGGGACAGGACCGGTGAGATCCAGGTAGTCGTCAAACCCGATAACAAAGAGTTGTTTGAGCTACCTCTGGGCAGGGAAGACGTAATAATGGTCACAGGAAAGGCAGTGACCAGCAACGTTGCGAAGGCGGGTGTGGAGTTCCTACCCGATACACTGGATGTCATCAATAAGAGCATCCAGCCTCTCCCAGTCGATATCCTGGAGAACAAGAAGAGCGACCTTGATACGCGGCTCAATTTCAGGTTCCTGGACTTCAGGAGCCCGACGAGCAACGCCATTTTCAGGGTCCAGAACGCGTTATCCACGGCGTTCAGGGAGTATCTGAGCAGCAACGATTACATGGAGTTCCAGCCACCTTGCATCATCGGTAGCGCATCGGAGGGAGGCGCGGACCTGTTCACACTCCCATACTTCGAGAAGCAGGCGTTCCTAGCCCAGAGCCCCCAACTGTACAAACAGATGTGCGCCATCAGCTTCGAGAAGGTATTCACAATCACTCCCATCTGGAGGGCCGAGAAGTACAACACACCTGTGCACCTCAACGAGATCAGGCAGATGGATATCGAGCAGGCCTTCGCCAACGACGAGACAGTCATGGAGGTCCTGCAGAACACCCTGGTACACATGCTTGAGCAGGCCAAGGAGAAGACCGGCGAGCAGCTGGAGTACCTGGGAAGGGATCTAGATATCCCGGAGAAACCGTTCAGGCGGGTCACCTACACGGAGGGCATCGAGATGCTCCAGAACGAGGGGGAGACCATCATGTGGGGCGACGACTTCACCAAGACACAGGAAAAACTACTGACCAAGCTAGTCGGCGAGGAGGCTTTCTTCCTGAAGGACTGGCCGGGAGAGCAGAAGACGTTCTACGCCATGCCCTATGACAAGGAGAACGAGGTTGACGCCAAGTACCTTGAGGAGACCTACGGCAACGTTGAGATCGGCGACAAGATAGTCAGGGCGTTTGACTGCCTCTACGCTGGCATCGAGATCAGCAGCGGAACAATGCGTATCCACAAGGTGGATCTGCTCAAGGAGAGGATCAAGTACAAGGGATTGAACCCAGACAACTTTGATTACTACACCAAAGCGTTCCTGTACGGCGCGCCCCCGCACGCTGGCTGGAGCATAGGGCTTGAGAGGATCACCATGACCGTCTGCGGGCTGGACAACATCCGCGAGGCGTGTATGTTCCCACGTGACAGGGACAGGCTGGTGCCTTAGATGGCCAAGGGCAGTCCGTTCACCTACAAGATGGTCATCGTCATGAGGACCGACCTGGACATGAGTCTTGGTAAGATGGTTGCTCAGGCCTGCCACGCCGCGGTCTCGTGCAGCGAGGCCTCAAAGAAGACCCAGACCAAGCACTGGAGAAGGTGGCGCGATGAGGGAGCCAAGAAGGTAGCGTTGGAGGCGTATAGCCTTGAGGAGTTGGAGGAGCTTGCGGTAGAGGCCGAGAAGAACGATATCACCTATGCCCTGATCCAGGACGCGGGTCACACGGAGGTCCCGCCCGGGACCACCACCTGTATCGGCATCGGGCCGCACCAGGAGCAGTTCATCGACAGGGTGACTGGTAAACTCCCGCTTTTATAGTATTTTTCACGCTAGGTTTTTACCAGAGCCTTACACACTATTTTTCGGTTAATTATGTCCAGCTTAAAAGGTACAAAGACTGAACAGAACCTGCTAAAGGCCTTCGCCGGCGAGAGCCAGGCCAGGAACAGGTACACATTCTTCGCGTCAAAGGCAAAGAAGGAGGGCTACGTCCAGATCCAGAACATTTTCCTTGAGACAGCGGCCAACGAGAAAGAGCACGCCGAGGTCTTCTTCAAACACCTCGAAGGTGGGAAAGTCGAGATCACAGTAACCTATCCTGCTGGAAGGATTAGTACAACCGCCGAGAACCTCCTAGCCGCAGCCGAGGGAGAGAAAGAGGAGTGGGACGTACTCTACCCCGATTTCGCAAAGACGGCTGAGGAGGAGGGGTTCCCGAAGGTCGCCGAGAGCTTCACTGAGATCGCCGAGGTCGAGGAAGAGCACGAGAAACGTTACAGGAAACTCCTTGCAAACGTTGAGAACGGCACCGTGTTCAAGAGGGACGAGGAAGTCGAGTGGCACTGCCTAAACTGTGGTTACATCCACCACGGCAAGGAGGCCCCAATGGTATGTCCAGCGTGCTTGCATGCCCAGGAGCACTACCAGCTCCACGTCCCCAACTATTAATCCCCCTATTTTCTCAGGTTTTTCAGGTTAGAAACCAGCGCATCGGGCATTACTATGAGGAACTCACCCAGCTCCGGCATGATGTACTCGTTGATGAGGTAAACCACGACAGCGATCCCGATGACGCCGTACGCGAAGCTCACGGGGTAGTGGTATGTCTCCACGGTGGGGTTTGTGAAGAACCAGCTGAAGGGGGGCACATCGTAGCCAGTCAGGTACACGGTGACCATTATCCTTGTGATGTTCATCACGAAGATGAAGGTGCCACCGAAGGCTATGGCCTTCAACTTTCGGGCCAGCTCCGGCCCCTTCAACGGCAGAATCAGTCCCATGATTATCCCCCAGACGTGGAATGCAGTGCACTCCCTGATTATGTAGACCATGACAGGCCTGACTCCTCCGGTTAGAGTCATCCAGACGAAACCGTACCTGAGCCCATAATCAGCCATGAGGCCCAGCGCGTTAAGCGCCCATGTGCTCAGCTGGGCGGTGAGCAACTCGATCCACTGGCTGGGCACTATCATGAAGAACTCGTAGAAAAGAAATAGAGCACCGAAGTAAACCAAGATATCCCTCAGGGTTACTTCCTGCGCTTCCATACCCCAATAGGCGAAGAGGTGGTTATTGAAGGGTTACCTTGACCCGGCTCGTGCCTGCCCTCGGGCAACGCGCCTCAACCGTGACCTCGACGGGCTCATCCGTCGTGGTCTTGATGACCCATTCGACGCTGCTCCTGGTCTTGTCCACCACATCGCCGCCGATGACCCTGGGAAGCATCAGCTTCGCGCTCCTCCCCTCAAGGTGCCCCATGTCCACCTTCTCGTGGCCCGTGACCAGCTCCGCTCCCCGGGGGAGGCTGATCTCCGCCAGCACGGGCTTGGCCACCTTGATCTTGACGGCCATCTTGGTGACGTTGGTGCTCATGAAACCCGTGTTGGCAACCAGGGCGGATACCTTGTACACCCTGTCTGCAACCTTTTCCACCTTGGACTCCGTGATCTTCAGCAACGGGAGAAGAGCGGCGTGCCTTATGGCGAACATCATGACCTTGTCGACCTCGTAGTTGAGCCACTTTCCCGGCGGAGGGTTCCTCCTGGTGTACTTGCGCTCCACTCCTCCGATCTCCACGGGCCCCAGCTGGGGGTGCTCGAAGGGCTCCCAGTTCAGGAAACCGTCGGGGTAGTTCTCGTCGATCCACTTGAGCTCGTTGAGCTGCTCGTCCTCAGTGAGCTTTGCCCAGGAGAAATCCACTCCTCCCCGCTCCCTGAAGTGTTCCAGCCCTATCATCCATGGCCAGTCCCACAGCTCGGTGCTGAATACGTATGAGCCGAAGTGCTCGTAGAAGAAGCTGGTGGCGCAGCCCCTCCTGAACGGCCTGTCGTCCTCGAAAGTGAACTCGTCGTAGATGCTGATGCACGGGTACCCAGTCAGCTCCTCGCCTATCTCCCCTAGTACCTTGAAGACCTCAAGGTCCTCCTCGCATCCAACCTCCTGGAACCAGCTGTCCGGGTGGGCGTTTGCCTCCCTGAGGATCAATCCTCCGCTTGTGTGGTAGGTGTGAATCCCGCTGAGGTTGGGGTGGCTGGCCCAGAAGTCTGAGATGGCCCTGGGCTCCCTCTCCCACAGTGGGAACGGTCCTGACCCTCCTAATGGTAGCCCCCCCGGTGCCCAGTAGGCGGGGAAGTTCCTGTTGCTCCCTCCTAGGAACATCCTAGGGGCCATGGTGATCTCCTTTCCCGGCTTCCATTTGAGGAACTTGCCCTCGCGTAGTACCTTGTAGAACGGCATATCGGCTTCAAGGTCGTCCTCTGGGCTCCTCTTGATCATGAGCCTGGGATCCTTCTTGGATTTCTTGTAATCGCCCGTGGGGTCCACCCACCTCATGAAGGCGGACTTGCCGTTACCGTTCACGTCCTCCTCGTAGTGGCCCTCACCATCAGGGAAGTCGGGGTTGGGTACGCCTCCGCTCGTGTAGTGGTATGGCTTCGTGAGGAATATCTCGGCCCCGTCTGGGTTGACCCTTGGCAGCACGTAGACGACCCTGTTGTCCATGATCTCCCTTACCATGTCGTCCTCGCTG
>JABXKY010000016.1 GCA_013619005.1 Candidatus Bathyarchaeota archaeon
AGGGACACGGGTCCATCCCAGCTAACATAGAGGCTGGCTCCTTTCCCGAGAAAAACATTGGCGAGCTCTCTTGACTGGGCGGCGTCACAGCCCGTGACAAGGACCTCAACTCCATCCATCTCGGGAAGGTATCTCTCAAAGAAGGAGCTTCCCACCGCAAAGAGGTACTCTCCCTTGGGGCTTGTCCTTGCCCTGTGCACCTCGTCGGTCATCTGCTCCACGGGGTACCGGTTGTTGTCGTACCTTTCACCGGTGAACACCCACCCCGCGTCGTCGTTGACGCTGCTGTGGACCCGCATGATCAGCACGTCTACGCCTTCCAGCTTTTTCATCCGGTCAACCGTTACATCACTGCCAACAACATTGGTCACGGAGTAGCCTGGGTTATCTAACGCCTTGACAACAGAAGGGACCAGCTCAGGGTCCTCGGATATGGGGTCAATCACAAGGACCATGACCACGGCTGGACGTTCTGGCAGGACCACTGCCAGAACCAGGAGAATGGTTAATACAAAAGTTAGCTTCCTGAGACGCCGCATCAGTCAGTTTAACATGGATAAACTGTTTAGGGTGCTGTTATCGAAACGATAAGGGCCCGGTAATCAATTATATCTTCGATTTCAGTGTCTTGATGGTACCCGAAACACGCCTGACATCAACCCGTACCTCGGCTCCGCCTAATTCACTCATATGAGCCAAGGCAGCCCTCATCTCGTTCAGTTTGAGATGATTCACCCTGACAATAGTGGCTTGACCCTCGTCGTCCCACTCGATGACCCGCATGTTCATCGCCGTGGCGCCAGTGACCCCGTAAAGGAAATGTATCTTATCTTCAAGGGCGGAGCGGAACTGGGGCTCGGTAAACCTTTTCTCAGATTCAACCTCTGCGTAGAGGTATCTGCGACGGACGTCCCTGACTGGCATGCCCAGAATAAGGGGTGATGATTGAAAAAACTAGTGATTGACCCTTATGAGCTTCCCCGAGGCGTCCATGCGGCTGATTCCGAACTCCTCGCGTACCTCCACAAGCATCTCCGTGTTGAACACGGGTCCGTCTTTGCAGACGCGGTAAGGCCCGATGACGCAGTTACCGCAAAGCCCAACGGCGCATTTGACGTACCGCTCAAGGCTTGCCTGGATCGCTATCCCTCTCCTCTCGGTTTCCTGGAAGACCTTGGCCATCATGAGCTCGGGTCCGCATGTGTAGACGTGGTCGAACTCGTTCTCGTCCATCAATAGTGCGGCGTACCCTGACGCGTACCCGCTGTATCCCATGGACCCGTCATCAGTGGAGATAACCAACTTTTCCCCTAGGAGTTTAAGGAGCTCGTCCTCAAACAGGAGCTGGTCCGCGCTTCTACCCCCTAAGATGAAGGTGGGTTTGATCTTCTTATCCAGGAATGCCTCAACAAGAGGAAGCAGGCTCGCCGTCCCTGACCCACCGGCTACGATGAGCGGGTTCTCGCCTTTCAGCTCATAGGAGTTCCCGTAGGGCCCCCTGATGCCGACCTTGCCCCCAGGCTGCATGGCGTCAAGGGTCTCGGTGGTGATTCCCACATTTCGCACTGTGATACTTGAAAGCCCATTTTCGTCGATGCCTGAGATGGACATGGGCACCTCGTCGTCCCCTGGGACCCATACCATGAGGTACATGCCGGGCTTGGACTCCCTGACTGCCTCATCCTCGAAGTATAGGGTGGTGATATCGATGGCCTCGCGGTTTATCTTCTTGATCTCAACGGTCCTAACCCTGTCATTCCTGTGCAAGTCCAACCATCTCCTTGATTTCCTTGAACCCGTTCTCGGTCATGTAACTGGCTATCCTGTCGTTGATATCCTTGTAGACTCCTATCCCGTGGGTCATGACCGCGGTCCCGACCTCCAGTGCGGTAGCCCCAGCGAGGATGAACTCCACGGCGTCCTCGCCCGTGGTTATACCACCGCAACCGATAACGGGTATATTGACAGCCTGGACTACATCCCACACGCACCTCAGCGCGATGGGTTTGATAGCGGGGCCGCTGAGTCCCCCAGTAACGTTTGCCAGTATCGGTCTTCTCATGTTCACGTCGATGGCTATCGCTTTCACGGTGTTGACCGCCGTGATGGCGTCGGCGCCACCCCATTCCGCTGCCTTGGCGATGATCTTTATGTTGGTGACGCTCGGGCTGAGCTTGACGAACACCGGCAGCTTGGTCTGGTCCTTGACGGCCGCAGTGACCTTCTCGACGTTGTTCGCGTCAGCTGCCAGCATACCCAGTTCCTCTGCCACGTTGGGGCAGCTTGCGTTGAGCTCCAGCGCATCGGCGCCGGCCCTTGAAAGGGTGTAGGCGACCTCGGCGAACTCCTGCACGCTCCCACCGAAAAAGCTCGCAATAACTGGAACTCCCATATTCTTGAGCTCCTTGATCTCATCAACGAAGTACTCTGCGCCCGGGTTAGGAAGCCCCATGGCGTTGAGCCCACCGGCTTCTACCCTGACGAACGTTGGGTTTGGGTGCCCCTTGCGCGGCTTGGGGCCGAGGCTCTTGGTGACGACTGCCCCAGCACCTGAATCATATATCCTCTTTAATATGGAGGGACTCATGCCCAATACGCCAGCTGCGTTCATGAGAGGGTTGCGAAGCTTTAGTCCCGAAAACTCAACGGCTAAGCTTAATTTAGACAACTCTCTCCTACGTACTCAACAATCCCATTGATAAAGGTTAGGAGAATGCACTGATGACACTGTATCTTGTGGAGACTATCATAGGCGCCTTCGCCGTGGATGAAGAAAACGTTGTCCAGGCGCAGCAGATCTACCCATCGGACCCCCAGATCATCGCCAAGATACTTGGACGCGTGAGGGAGGGAAACGCCGAGACACTGAAGGAACTTTTCTCCTTGATCGGGGAAGATGGGAAGGTGGTCTCGTCCAACCAGAAGCTGGTCGACTCCCTGAAAGAGTCAATGGACATCGAGTACGGCGAATACATCGACCTGTCCAATAGGTTCAAGGAAAAGCTACCGGAACTGGCTGTGGAAAACCAGGTTGTGTCTTCCGTGGAGGAGTATTACGTGCTCAACTATGAGGTATCAAAAAGTTTCACCCATACAGACCTCCACGAGGCCCTATCGAACAGGGAGGTCTGGCTCATTCCAGCGGTTCAGCTTCTAAGCGAATTGGACACGGTCCTGAACAGCCTCTCGGGAAGAATGAGGGAGTGGTACGGGGTCCATTTCCCGGAGATGGGGAGGCGGGTGAGAGACCACGAGGAGTACGCGAGGATCATCACGAAGCTGGGGGACAGGGCAAACATCTCCACTGACGGGCTGATGAAGCTGACGCTCAAAAAGAAGGACGCTGTGAAGGTCGAAGCGGCGGCGGTCGAGTCAATGGGGGCCAATTTCGATGAGTATGATATCAGCACGATCCAGAGTTTCGCGGATAGCACGCTAGGCATGTACAAGTTCAGGGAGGAGCTGTCAGAGTACATCTCAACCGTGACACAGGAGATAGCTCCAAACGTATCAAGGCTAGCCGGCCCCATCCTGGCCGCCAAGCTCATCGACAAGGCGGGGGGGATGAAACGCCTAGCCATGGTACCATCGAGCACGATCCAGGTCATGGGTGCAGAGAAGGCACTGTTCAGATCCAAGAAAACCAACGCCAGGCCGCCCAAGCATGGATTGCTGTACCAGCACCCGTACGTCCACGCCGTGCCGAGGGAAAAACGGGGAAGGCGGGCAAGAAGTCTGGCGGCAAAAATCGCCATAGCGGCTAGGGCTGACCAGTTCAGCGGTAATTATATCGCAGAGGAACTGGTGGCTCAGCTGAAAGATTTCTAGCTGGGTTTGCTGAGCTTAATATTGATGGTCGAGACGTTTCTCAGTTCGTCTCCAGTGCCCATCCTCTCGGTCCCAATCAATATATCGTCGATACACATGTCGGTGACGAAGCTCCTCTTGCAGACCTCCACGACATCGACGGCGCTGTTGATGGCCCTGCCTCGGGCCATGACGCGCGCGCAGTAATAACGCAATATTGTATTGAGTAATA
>JABXKY010000156.1 GCA_013619005.1 Candidatus Bathyarchaeota archaeon
GTCGATGATCTCCTCGCTCATCTCCTCCTCCACCATCCTGCCACCCTGGGCGACGTTGCTTTTCCACTCGCCTTCAGGGAGGTACTTGTAGACCGCTCCCACCACCTCATCACCCACGATGAAGACCCTGATGTCCCTGCCGGGGGTCTCGATGTACTTCTGTAATATCAAAGGGTGATGAAGCCTGTCCAGAAGCCTATAGGCGTTGTAAGCCAGGTCCGCGTCATCGAACTTCATACTGCCCCTGCCCATGCTGCCCAGGATGGGCTTATAGATTATCTCCCCCATCTCGTTTGTCTGCTGGTAAGCCCTCGCTAGGCTCTCCGTGGTGTAGGTTTGGGGTATCGGGATGCCCGCCGAGTGAAGGATATACTGGGTCGCGTACTTGTCCCTGCTACGCCTGAAAGGGTAGGTGCTGTTCACCATCTTAATCCCAGCTAGCTCCATGTGCTCGAGCATACTGATACGGCGAGTAGACTGCTCGGTGCTACCTGGGCCGAAGCTCCGAAGCAGACAGAGGTCCACATCCGACACGTCCTCCCTTCCAAGCCAGAACTGGCTGCCGTCGTTACTGATCATGCTCGACATATCGCAAGTGGGACCAGCGTACACAGTGTGACCCATGTTCTGGGCGGCCTCGATGAGTTCTTCGCTATTCTTGCTTGGCTTAGAGCCGTAGAGAACTAGGATTTTCAAGTGAATTCATTATAATCGCAGCGATTCCGCTGATAAAGTTGCCTAAGAAGTGATCTCCCTGAACTCGGGGTCTCCCCTGTAAGGCGCGAAATCTGGGTCGTACTGGACAGTGACCTTGCTGTGGGGGGTCCCCTCCACTGCCTTCCGTAGGTGCTCAAGCATCTTTGCCTTGTTCCTCTTTACCGCGGCCACGCATGCCCTCTGGTAGTCATCGACGAAATGCTTCTGGTTCGAGTCCAGAAGCCTTGACGCCTCCTTTCTTTTTCCCATCGCCGAGAGTGCGATACTGCGGGCGATGACTGCCACGACGTTACTCGGGTTAAGCTCAAGGGCGATGGCCGTGTAGTTCAGCGAGTCCTCCCATCGTTTCACCACGTTGTAGACGTTGGCCATGCTTGATGATATCTTAGACTCCTCCTCGTCGGAGTCAGCTCTCTTCATCGCCTCCATGAGCCAGTCAAGGGCCTCATCTGTCCTGCCCATGAACGTAAGGGTTCTCGCCATCCACCACCGACCCAGGTAGCTTGAGGGGTGCTCGTCGATGATGCTTCCCGCTTTATCGATCATCCCGTTGAAGTCTCTCTTGGCTATGAGCTGGTTCATATCCTCGCTGATGGCTTTCATTTCGATGGGCATGGCTCAATCTGGATGGATGATGGCTATTAACGGTTTGGGCGCACTGGTTTTATCGTAGGTCCCGTCATTACTTGTGTGGACTCGATAACCGCATCCATCATAGCCGGGCTATTACAGGGATTGCTTGAGTGGCTGCCCGTATCCAGCGAGGGCAACATGGTCATCCTACTGACCCAGCTGTTCAGTTACGGCGCAGAGGAGACCCTGAATACATCGATTTTCCTCCACATCGGGACCGGTTTGGCGGCCCTGATCTACTTCAGGGAGCAGGTGCTGAGCATCCTGTTGATGAAGATCCCAGAAGACAGGGACATGTTCTACAGGCTCCTTGTCATGACTGGGCTCACAGGTCTGGTTGGGTTCCCCATATTCATGTTCCTCAACGTGTCGGCTTCGATTGGTGAGACACTCATCGCGTTGACTGGGGTGGCTCTGATACTCACGGGGCTGCTCCAGAGGCAGGCATCAAAATCCAGCAAGGAGGGGTCTGAGCTATCGTGGCCCCTCACGATATTGCTGGGTGTGGCCCAGGGGCTCGCCATCATACCGGGGCTATCAAGGTCCGGGTTAACCACGTCGATCATGCTCTTCAAGAACTTTGACGGCGAGGAGGCGTTCAGGATTAGCTTCCTCATGAGCATCCCCGCCAGCTTCGCGGCTGCCCTCGGATTGATATTGGTAAATGGCTTCCAGCCCGACGCGTACTCCGGGCTCGCGGCACTTGTGGCGGTAATAGTTGGGTACTTTACAATTGGCAGGCTGTTGGCTCTAGCTCAAAAAATGAGTTTCTGGAAAATATGCGTGAGTTTAGGCGCCCTAGCCATACTGGCCTGGCTGCCTAACCTCGCGTCTTAGGTTATTACTTTTTCTTGATGGCCGCCATCGATGCAATGCCCTGCACTCCCGTCGCTGTCAATGTCTCCAGGGGAAGCGCCAGGATGATGGTGTTGCTCTGGTCCTTGCTGATATCGTTCAGGGTCCTCAGCACTCGCAGCTGCATCGCGTTGGGGTCGTTCATGTTCAGGGCCGCCGCCTTGAGCTTGTGACTCGCCTGAAGCTCGGCGTTACGCGCGCGCACAATCTAAAACTTGACGGGATCATTTCAATAGCCGTTAAAGGGAAAACAGGTGAATTAACATAAACATGCAAGATTCAACACTCGTTGAAATTCATTGCTTAAATGAACAGGTCCTTATCTCTAGGTCTGATTAGCTGGTTCGCCGCGCTTTCCTCGGAAAACTCGATGTCATATCCCCTAATCAACGCAGCGGGGATGGCCTCATCGCTCTGACCGATGACCAGCTCAGCGGCAGAGGCCAGCTCATCAGCGATCGCTGTCCTTTTGACCTTTAACTCGTACCCGAACAGGTCCTTCTCGCCGCGTCTATCCTTGATGACCTCAAAGCCCGAGGCTCCGATGGTGACGTTGATCTCGCCGTCCCTGTGGGCTCGTCCATGTGTGTCGCAGACTATGACCCCCACATCAAAGCCGCTTCGGTCTTTGATCCCCCTCCTGATGGTGGCGGCTGACATATCGGGGTCGTCTGGCAGGGGGGCAACAACGGTCTCGCCAGGCACGTTTGACTTGTCAACCCCCGCGTTTGCGCAGACGAAGCCATGCTTGGTCTCGGCAATTATGACGCCGGGGGCCATCCTCCTTATAGCCCTCGACTCCCTGAGGACCACCTCAACGATCTTGGGGTCCTTGCCAGTGAACTCCCCGAAATTAATTGCGGTCCTGCTGGGCTCCACGTCGTTCAGGTCAACCAGCTTTCCCTCGGACCTGGAGACAATGACGTGGCTGTACACGTAGACGTCCTTGTCCTCGGGGCTCAATCCCATTGATTCAAGCGAGTCAAGGGTAAGTGCGACCAAGTCGTCCCCCGGCTCGATGATGGGCATACCTTTCAGCGGAATAATCTGAATGGGCATAAAATAACTATGGATGGGGTATATAAATGGGTGGCGGGTGGCTACTCCTCTTCAAGTGGGACTCGTTTCTCGATCCTGATGATGGGTCGAGTCACAAGGGCGGCGATGACGCCGAGAGCAGCAAGCTGGGGCGCCAACAGTGTTCCCACGGCGGCGAGGGTGATGGGGATCTCAAACAGCTGTTTTTCCTGCTCGTTGAGCACGATGATCCTCGTTACGTTTCCTTCCTTGATGAGTTCCTTAACCTTGGCTAGCAGGTCGTCAGCCTTGACGTTGATGTCCTCCCACTGTGTGCCCCTTATACCGGTTCCACACTGGGCGCAGTACCTGGCATCGTCCTCTAGCTCTTTTCCGCATTTTCTGCAGTATTGCATGGTTATTGAGTTCAATAACTCTAATTAAAACATATCGCTAGCGTAATGGAGAGGGTCCGAGGAAATCCCGTCAAATCCCTCTGAACACCGGCGAGATGATGTTGGAGCCTCATCCTTATCCATGACGTATTCGACAAAATAAGCTTGGATTTCGGGTTTATCGAGGAATGAGACATATGTTGAAGAAAGGTGGGTGTGGTTTACTTCAGGAAGACCCTGCCTTGGAGCACCTGCTGCGCACGCGCTCTAAGATGCCGATAACTCGCTCACCTTGCGGTGTAGGCTGTGGCTGGTATGTTGGCTGCTTCGGTGGTGGTGGCGTAACGTATTGCAGCTGGCTTGTCGAGGACTGTAAGGGGGTTCCGCAATTGTTGCAGAACTTGTACC
>JABXKY010000082.1 GCA_013619005.1 Candidatus Bathyarchaeota archaeon
TTACTGACATTGGTGTACTTGGCTATCAGTGGCTCAATGTTCTCGGTTACCATCTTCTTCCAAGGCGTCTCCGTTTTTAGGTGGGGAAGTGCCTCGTTCCAGACCCTGAGCCTGAAGTTGTTTGCCTTGTTGGTCACCTCGTTGGCGTAGTTCAAGGCGTCACCGAGGGTCGATTCGCTCTCCCTATCGTCCAGCATCCTTGGCTCGTACCATAGGCAGCACTCTGGAATAAGGATGAAGGCGTTGGGGTTGAGCACCTGGACGTACTCGTAGATATCACAGCCCTCGATAGGCTCGATGTTGGTGTTCCCGGCAGCGTGGTGCCTCACCCAGTTACGTGCAGGCTGAACGTAAGCCGCCTGCATGATTCCCGGTGCAAGCATGGTGCCCGGCCTCTTCCTGGGGAAGACGTTGAACCGCTTGGCGGCGTTCTGGAGGTCCGCGTAGAGCCCAGTGCACGGATGGGGCACCATGAAGCTGATTCCACCCCACTTCATCATGTGGAGGCTGCTTACGAAGCTTATCTTAACCCTGTCCGTGACGGACATGAGGACCTTGGTCTCAGCCGTGGGCTGGTTCAAGTCCAGCGGGCCGTACCTGAAGGGGAAACACCCGTCAGGCGTGATACTGTGGGGGGTCCTGTAGTAGTTCTCAGAGAAGTTGAGGGGCGTCATGGGTCCCTTCTGGAATCCCTCGTTCCTCCTTGCCGCGTCAGGGTCGCTGCACTTGATGAGGTACCATGTATAATCAAGGGCCTCCCTGACCTCGTCGTTCTCTGCAAGCGCCCTGCTGAAGTACGTGAGGTGGTTCCCGCCGTACGGTTCCTCGCTGTTTGGGAACCCGTGGATCAGGGCGTTGTACTTTCCCTGTCCTATCTTGAGGCAGTGAATGGTCTCACCGAGGGTAGATTTACCCAGGTCCAGGAGCTCAACCTTGTCTGGGTACTCCTGGGCCAGCTCCCTTGATGCCTGGTTCTGCTCGTCAACCGTCATGAACCTGTCCCAGTGGGGCACATTATCCAGTATATCTGAGAAATCAATCATGGAAAGTACGAAGCGGTCACCGGTTTTAACGCTTGTCAAAAAAATATACCATTTCGCGAAAATAGTGCAGAGGTTAACCGGTTTAGCCTCTGCACGCCCAGACCTCATAAACCAACATAGCCTAGTAGACTAGATTCCTTGCTCATCAGGTTTGAGAACGAGTTTGAGAATCGTGTCTTGATGTATTATTATTACCCATCACTGGGTTAGATGGTGTTTTAGAAGTGGTTTGGCGGCTAAGCGTCTATCTTTAGGTAACCGTTGTTGCGAAGCCAGTACGCCTGGTTCTGGGTGTACCTGAACACGATGTCGCCACGGGCTTCTGCGTCGAACTCCCATGGACTGACGAGAACTACGTCTCCCTCACGCACCCATCTACGCTTCTTCATCTTGCCCCGGACACGGCATATCCTGGTAAAGCCGTCCTGGCACTTTACGTTCATACGGGCCTGTCCAAAGTTCTTGATGACTATGCCCAGTAGATCGTACTTGTTGGGTAGTTGCATCCTTTTCCGGATGTCAGCCTCATTTTTCACTAGCTGTTTTCCCAAATTTCTTATCTCAAACCATTTACCACAGTGGGTGCTTTTAAGTATCTTGTAAAAGGGGTTCATCTTCTGCGATATTTTCCCTGTAAATTGAGTTAAAATAGGTAAATATCTGGTTAAACAGGTCTTTTTCCCCTTATTTTACTTCAGCAACCAATCTAACATGGAGCAGATTGACATCTTGAATCCAAAAAAAAGCTATCCCTGCCTGAACGCCTCGACGGGGTCTAGGTTTGCCGCTTTCCAAGCAGGCCACGCTCCTGCTACAACGGATGTCAGTACCGCGAAAATGACCACCATGACCCAAAGATTGGCGCTTACCGAGATCGGGAGACCGATAAAGTTGCCTATCACGATCCCCAAGGCGAACCCGAGAGCGCCACCTAGGAACCCCCCTGCGATCCCTGTGTATCCTGACTCGGAGAGAAATATCAATAGGATATCCACGTTTTTGGCACCTATGGCCTTCATGGTGCCTATCTCCTTGGTTCGCTCACTGACACACACACACACACGCGAGGTGTCCATTTCCCACACACAGAATATTGATTGGGCAGTCCTACATGCCCATTTCCCTTTTATTACTTTGATGACGCGTAATCGATACAATATCAGTGGTTTATCATGACTAAGACTATCAAAATTGATGTAATAGTAATTGGCGGAGGCCTCAGCGGCTGCATGGCAGCCATCAACGCTTCCGACCACGGAGCTAATGTCGCCATCATGGAGAAGAGCCACACGGAGCGCAGCGGCGCTGCGGGGACGGGCAACGACCACTTCTGGTTCTACGACCCAGAGATACACGGGCCAAGGGGCTGGACCATACCCGACATGGTGAGGGACATCAGCACAGACGGCGAGTACGGAAAGACCAAGGGCGGGCTCATGGACCAGGAGCTCCTTGAGATCGTAGCAGCGGGCACTAAGGCTGCTGTTGACCGCCTTGAGAGCTGGGGCGTCCAGTTCAAGTACGACAAGATCTACCCATGGAACCTCCAGTACGATGCGCCCGAGGGCGAGAAAAAGTACAGGATCGTGCCCCAGTTCCAGAGTGAGTGGGACACCCTCAACTATGATGGAAGGGACATCAAGAAGCGCCTCACAGAGCAGTGTAGGAAGCGAGGAGTCGAGATTTTCAACAGGGTGGCAGGCACAGGGCTGCTTACCAAGGACGGTAAGGTCGTAGGAGCAACTGGAGTCAACATGAGGACAGGAGAGTTCCACGTCTTCCAAGCAAAGGCAGTGGTCATGGCAACCGGCATGGACCAAGTTAGACTCTTCAAACCCCACTATGGTAGCTGGTTCAACAGCCAGAGCCCACCATACATCACCGGTGACGGAGAGGCAATGGCAATACGAGCCGGAGCCGAGGTATTCATCCTACAGGCAGGCAAGTCACAACACAACGGTTTCCAGTACTGGAGAAACATCATGAGGAGCAGCCCAGAGGCGACCACATGCTATCCAGCAGGGAGAATCGTGAACGCCGACAGGGAGGTCATGATCAGACACCCTGCAGCCCGTGAACCCATGAGGAAGTATAGGCAAAACGTCGAGGACAGCGTGGCGGAGGGAAAGACACCCTTCTACCTTGACTGGACCGACGCCTCGGAGGAGGAGATTCAGTATGCGGAGTGGGCTTACGGAAACGAGGGATTATGCTGGGCACTAAGGGAGATCATGAAGGACCTTGGACTTGACTTCAGGACACACATGATCGAGATAGAGCTGGAAGAACCTGGGAGGAACGGGGGAGGATTCCTAGCCCCATTCATCGACATCAACTGCAAGACAAGTCTGGATGGTTTGTTCGCATGCAGCCCGGTCCAGTTCGTCGGAGAGGTCGCAGCACCAACATACACTGTCCTCGGCTGGAGATCAGGTGAGAAGGCAGCCGAGTTTGCCATGACGCAACCCGAGCCAGTGGTTGAACCAGATCAAGTCCAATCAGAGGAAGAAAGGGTGCTCCAGCCAATAAACGAGGAGGACGGCTTCACATGGCAGGAGGTCAACATCGAGCTGAACCAGATCATGGAGGAGTACAAGAAGTACGTCGCCGGGTTCAACCCACCGGGCAAGAAGGACAAGATGAGCTTCACAGGGCTCCAGAACTGCCTAGACATGCTCGCAAAGCTCAAGGAGGCAAAGATGAAGGCAAACGACCCCCACGAGCTAGTAAGGTGCAACGAGGTCATGAACCTCATCGACGTAGGAATCCTCATGGTGAAGGCAGCCTTCGAGGAAGATCAGTTCAAGCGAGGAAACTGGTTCCTCGGCAAACTGGAGGATGGAGAGCCCAAGTTCAGGGCGCACCCGATTAAGGTAAAGTACCCGCCCAAGGAGGTCGCCTAGATGCCGCCCGTTTTCAACGAGAAGTGCACGGCGTGCTTCAAATGCGTCGAGGTATGCCCCGGAGACATACTCAGGGA
>JABXKY010000072.1 GCA_013619005.1 Candidatus Bathyarchaeota archaeon
CAAGAAATGGGTGCTCCTTGAGGGAGCCGACCACAGCTTCACGGAGCACAGATATCCTCTCCACAGAGAGATACTGGGCTGGCTGAAAAAAGAGCTCTAGAGGATGGTCAGGGACTCGATGTCCCTCGGGTAGTAGGTGAGCCACTCGCAGCCGTCCTCCGTGACGGCGAGGGTGTCGCTGTGCCTGAAACCCGCGTATCCAAGCTCGTAGATTCCTGGCTCGATACTCACCACCATCCCCGGTTCCAGTGGCTGGTCGTTTCCCTGGTCCAGGTACGGTGGCTCGTGCCCCAGCAGCCCCAGTCCGTGTCCCGTGTGGTGCTTCACCAGGCCCCAGTAGCCAGCGTCCTTGATTACCTTGTTCGATGCCCTGTCAACGTCGGCGCAGGTGTTCCCTGGCTTCAGCGCGTCCGCGGCCGCCTCCTGTGCCCTGCACATCACTTTGAACATCTTCTCCATCTTGGCCGTTGGCTGGCCCACGATCATGGTCCTCTCAAGCTCGCTGCCGTAGCCGCCAATGTCCGCACCGGCACCTGTGACCAGCACGTCCCCGTCCTTGATGGGCCTGTTGAGGTCTATCGAGTGGGGTATGGCTGATTTCCAGCCCACCTGGCCCCTGAAACCAGCGCTCACAGCCCTCCCCTTGATACTCTGATACTCAGAGCCCAGGGTCTTCCTCATGGCGGAGGTTGCATCAAGGGTTGCGAGGAGCCGCACCTCCATATCGTAGAGGCCCGGCCTAGTGTACTCCTGCAGGTACGTGTGGGCCAGGTTGCCCCACTTGCATGACTCCTTGATGAGGTCGATCTCCTCCTTGCTCTTCAGCAGCTTTATGTCCCACAGGTACTGGTCGTCAGCGACCAACTCCGCGTCGGGCATTAGGTCGCTGAGCTTGGGTCCCACATACCCCATGGTTCCGCCGGCCCCAGCGGGGTTATCGGTGCCTATCCTGGCCTTCCCGTAACCCAGCTCTCCCAGCCAGTCAACAAACCTATTCATGGGGTGCTTCTCCCCTGGGTAGTCAAGGTATGTGTAGCAGTCTCCTATCAACGGAGTCTGCAGTTTCAGGTGATCCGCCTCAAGGAGAGGCCCGAGGAACTTGGGTTTTCCATCGGGTTCCACCAGTAGGGCGGCGGGTCTCTCCGTCACCATGTGGTAGAAGTGGCTGAAGTAGAAGATGCTGACGCCGCTCGTGACGAGGTATGCGTCGAATTTCTCTTCCTCCATGTGGGTCCTGAGCTTGGTAAGCCTGTTGCCGTACTCCTTCCAGCTTATCCTTAGCTTGGGCATTTTTATCAAAATGATCTGGCGGTTTAATGGTAATAACACCATCGAAAAACTGCAGCGTTAGCCTAACCGCTACCGCCGACCTCTATCATAATGATTCTATATGAACGGGTCAACTCGCTTCTTTAACGTAGGCGAATTGCAGGTTGGATACCACCTCATCTAGTTGTTTAAGCTCCTCCTCAGAGACGAAGGGTTGAAGCTTCTCCACCAGCATCTTGGTTGTATCAATGGCTACCCTCGCCTTCTCCAGGTCCTTGGTTGGCTCCTGGTCCTCGGCGAGCTTTGCTCCCAGATACAGCACCGATTTTGTCGACGTGACGCTGATGAAGAACTGCAGTATCTCCTCGATATCAAGCTGAAGAAGTTCAACCGGCTGACCGCTTGGATCTGACATAGCTACAAGAGGTGAGACCCCAGTTTAAGTCCTTTATCAAACCCCTAACGCCAATCTGGAATCGTGTACAATAATAAGCCCCTTTTTAAGCAATTATCTTAGCCAAACGGCTGTGTAACATAGTTTTAATACCGCCGGAGGGGGGGTTTTTGGCAGGTAGTTCGTGTCTCCTTTCTCCACAATTGGGCCGAACTACCACTTCTTGACATAACCAGAGGGTTTTGAGGCACCTGAACACGGGGAACCTACCCCAAGAGGGTGTATTAGATTAGTAAAAGGAGGCGCTCCCCCTTGTGCTCGGTCCGCTTCACGGTGTAACCCCGGGACTCAATACTCGACACAACGAATGACACCTGTTCCAAGGATAAGGCGGGCTCAACATCCGCCTTGGCCAAAAAAATGGCGGCATCCGGGTCAAACACATCGACCTTACGCCTCTTGATGACATCAATATCAGCTTTCTCGACGGCTAGATGATGTAACGCGCCCGCCAATAATCGCCGGAGCTCCTTCCTTCTCTCCTCGACCATCTCGTTGACGGTCTTGTCCTTTGGCTCCATCTAATCAGAGGCCCTTCTCATGATCTCGGACTGGTAAACCTCGAATTCATCCTCTGTCAGGACTATTCCGAACTTGGTCTTGAGCCGCTCTATAATCGCCCCGGTGTCATTGGCTCCCGCCGTGGCCTTTGGGATGATGTTGCACATGTCCTCGACGATGTTCCAGGGGAACACTACCCATCTCCAGGTGATCTCGTCGCCGTAGTAATCTGGAGTGAACTTGCCGCCGCTGATATGACGTAGTGTCGCGGTCCTGATATTCCGTGGATTCATGGTTTTGATGTAATCCACCGCGACCTTCATGCTCTCGCCCGTGTCGGTGATATCGTCCACGACTACCACATCTCGCCCAGACAGGTCGATATCGAAAGGGAACTTGATCTTCGCAGTCCCATCGGGTGTCGCAGTAACCCCCCAGTGTTCGACCTTTAGGCTTACCAGGTCCTTGACCCCAAGGTAGTCACAGAGAACGCGGCTGAGGACCCAGCCCCCGCGGGCTAGGCCGACCATGAAGTCAGGCTGGTAATCGTCTTTCTTCATTTTCTGGGCAACCTTCTTTGCTAGGTTGTTGAAGAGCTCCCAGCTCATTATCTCGCACTCAAAAGAATCGTCGGACATTTCCAAGGTACATGATACTCTAACTTGTTTAATGTTTTGGAAAAAAATAGAAAAAAAGATATGAAAAAGGGATTAAGGTGGACCTGGCCTTGAGAACCCGTTCGCAGCTAGAGCTGCGTCGTCCCAAGAGACAGAGATCTCGATGCCGTTGTACTGACCATAGCTAGTGAAGCCATCCTCAGTAAAGCCCCAGATATCGAAGATACCCGGTTTCCTGTCTCCGTTCTCGTCTAGGTCAACCCATCCTGAAGTTCCGAAGTAGTTCCTTGGAACTGTTGGCCACAGAGGAGCAACATCGTTTGCGTCTACGCTACCTGCCTCAATAACGCTCAGAGCTAGCGCATATACTGCGTCATAGTCTGTTGCGGTATAGAAGCTTGCGGGCTGCGCAACCAGATCATAGTAGCGCTCATCGAGGCTTATCCACTTCCAACTCTTTGCGGGAGTCATAAGTGAACTAAAGTCTCCGACAGCGTTCTGCAATCCTTCAGCGTCGTCGATCATCCTCTGGCTCCTGCCCGAGGACTCCGCGCGCGCGTTCCTGACTCTTATCCAACATCAGTAGTTTACTAAGTTAATCACAAAATTGGACAGGTATAAATCCACAAAAAGGGTCATATGTAATGAGAAAGGATGAAGGACTGCCCGAACTGCGGAACCGAGAACAGGGACCAGGCCATCTATTGCCGAAAATGCGGAGAGAGGATGTCTCAGAGCATCTACGTAAAGCCAAAGGAGTCGTTGGGCATCGTTCATATAGGGGTGCTCCTCCTGGGCGTCATTCTGCTCATCACATCGTTCGGGCTCATCATGGGAGGGACCACATTGAGGTCAATCCAGACCATGGTTGTGGACGAGGACGGCTACATAACCAGCGACCCTGCCACCGTCGACATATCGGGCTACGCCATCGTGCTTGAGGACATGGAAATAGATGGGAACCCAATGGCTTGGAGGTGGATACAGAGCAGGGGAGGCCTCTTGAAGCTAAAGATAGTCACAGAGAGCAACGACCCCGAAAAGGAGATATTCATAGGCGTGGCGAGGGAATCGGATATTCATTCATTCCTTCAGGACGTGGAGTACCAGAAGGTCATCGACATGAACTTCGATGAGGAG
>JABXKY010000367.1 GCA_013619005.1 Candidatus Bathyarchaeota archaeon
CAGTTCAAGGGTGAACTCCTCGTTGGCAACGCCTCGGACGCCGTTTGAGCCGAACAGCTTCATCACATCACCTGCTTGGGGACCAGAATACTTTCCTCTATTGTCTTACTGGGGCAGATACTGACCCTCTCAGTGATGGTGACGCCGTCCTTTATCTGAGCGTAGTCACCAATTAGGCTGCCTGACTCAACCTTAACCCACCGTTCCAAGACGCTGTTCTCCCCGAGGATGGCGCTCTTGACGCTACTATAGTCCTCGATGGTGACCCCATCAAAGACCACGCTGTTCTCAATTCTGCATCCCTTGCCGATCTGAACACCGTTTCCGATGGAAACGTTTGGCCCTATGATGCTATCCGCCCCTATCCTCACATTGTCGCCGAAGTTACATGGCTTCCTAATGACAACCGAGGGGTCAATCTCAGGGCTCTCGCCGCACTTGTTCAGGTTGTTCTTTGTCAACATCATCGCGTTGGCGCCCAGGTAGTCCTGAGGCTCACCTATGTCCATCCAGAAGCCGTGGGACTCAAACCCGTATAGCTTGTTCTCCTCGGCAAGCTTGGGGAAGACCTCCGTCTCGATGCGGACCTTGCCTTCGTCCGGTATGTAATCTAATATCTCGGGCTCCATGATGTAGATGCCCGCGTTGATGAGGTTGCTTGGGGCCTTTCCATACTCGGGTTTCTCAACAAACCTCGTGATCCTGCCCTCCCAGTCCAGCTCCACTGAGCCGTATCTAGTGGGGTCGCTCACCTGGGTCAATGCTATGGTAGCGACTCCGCCTTTCTCCTCGTGGTACTCGATGAGCCTCTTGTAATCAAAATCAGTGAGAATATCCCCGTTCATCACCATGAAACGGTCGCCATTCATTATGTCCTTGGCCTTCTTGACGGGGCCACCCGTGCCCAGCGGTCTCTGCTCCCTTGAGTACAGTATCCCAAGGTCGTACTTGGTGGGGCCAAGGTACCGAACCAGGGATTCCGCCATGTAGTAGACGGCCAGTACAACAGTATCGACGCTCTCCTCCTTTGAAAGCGCCTCCAGCGTGTAATCAATCAACGGCCTGTTGGCTATCGGGAAAAGCATCTTGGGTCTACTACAGCTCAACGGCCTGAGCCGAGTCCCAAATCCACCTGCGAGGACTAGGGCTTTCATACAACACTCGTCGCTAGAGGAGCCTGTAACTTATTTAAGAAATTTGATGCTAAAATAGGTAGCCAAGTTCCTTGCTGAGCTGCGTGTTGCTTAGCCGCTCGTAGCGCTCGATGCTGCCCACATCGTACCAGAAGGCATCAGTCAGGTACGCGGCCACCTTCTCGACGTCTTGGACCATGTGCTGCACGACATCGCCCATGAGGTCGTAGCTCTGGTACTGGCCCTCCCCGTGCATCTTCTTCATCTCGCTGGCCACAGAGCCCTCAAGTACCATTATCCCTATGGTGGCTCGCAGGTCTAGCCGCGGCTTTTCCTTGAACTCAGTGACCCAGTCACCTTCAACCGTTCCCACGCCCTCGTTGATCTTGAGGCCAGTGGTGAGGGCCAAGGTCACACTTGCGCCTGTCTCGTTATGATGTTCAAGGAGTTTTCCCAAGTCTATGTTTGATACTATGTCGCCGTAGTAGACCACCAGTGTGTCATCGCTCGTGAAGGCGCCCTCCTTGTAGGCGTTCAGTATCGCGTTGGCGCTGCCCTTCCACTCGGGTTTGTCCTGGATGTACTCAAGGTTGACGCCGAACCTTTCCCCTTTATCGAAATAGTTCTCTATCTGAAGGTACCTGTAGCCGACCAAGAGAATTAGGTCATTTATGTTGTGGTGCCTGTACAGCCTGAGGATGTACTCTAGGATAGGCTTCTCGCGGTACCCGATGGGGACCATGCATTTTTGGAGGTAGTTGGAGAGCGGCTTGAACCTGGTGCCCATTCCGCCCGCCATGATAATGCCCTTGACAGCCAAGCCTACTCATCCCGTGCCAGCAGTAACATCAAACCGATGATAGCGGTTACAACGCCCATCAGGTTCATCAATGCGGGGTTAACGGGGTCATGAATTGTGCTGCCTGTGTTGACCACGAGCAGTATTCCCGTCAATAGGAACACGATGCCCGCGAGCACTGAGGCGAATCCTATGAAATCAAGTTTAGGTAAGTCCACCATAGGCGTTCACCTCTTGGATGTGTCGATGAGGTAAAAAAGGGTTACATTTCCAGCTTGGCTGGGAGGTACTCGTCAACGATGTAGGTGAGCCCGTACCGGCTGAACGCCTCCAGCTCTGCCTTCTGGTCAAGCTCGATGAGGATATCCAGTTCCTTCTGCCACAGGTCCCCGGTGTACCTGGGGTCCCTCTTGAGCTCTGTCAGGCGCTTCCTGTCGAACTCGGAGAGGGGCTCTGTCGGCAGTTTGTAGTCGATGATATCGGTCCCGTTGACCCCGATCCACTGGGCGGTGGGTGTACTGAGTCCCCTCAGGTGGGCCGCGTTCGCTGAGCCGCTTATTATGACCATGGCGATGTGCAGCCCCCATGGGTCAGCGTCCGTGAATATGTAGACTGGAAGCCCGTGGTCCTTGCTGAGCCTGTTGATTATCCCCCTGGTGGCCCTGGGGCTCTGTCCAGCCGTGTGGATCAGTATGGCGTTGAACTTTTCGTGGGCCCGTTCCTCGACGAGCCTGGTGAACATGGCGCCCTTCTCCACCACAAGGACCTTGTCTGCCGTTGTCTCAACAAAGTCGCTGCTGGTCACAGCTGGGCCGATCATGGCTCCGTCGGGGTGATCAGTGAGGTTGGTCCTCCTTCCTTCGTACCCTGGAACCGTGTACTCGATGGTGAGGTCGCCGAATATGGATGACCGCTCCTCGGGGAAGATATGGAATTCCTCCCTGGCCCTGTTCAGCGCCACCTCCAGGTCCGTGATGATGTTGTCGGACTCCTGCTGTCCGCTGTACTCGATGTCACGCTGACCTCTAGCCGAGTAGTAGACCTCCCTCAAGGTGCTGGTCTTCCGTTGGCTCACAAGCTCCTTGGCGAACCAGCTGGTCCATACGAGCTGGGTGAAGGGCCTGATGTGGCGGATGTTCCTGCTGTGGCGCCTAATCATGCGTGGGCCGAGGATGTACTGGCGTTCATCAGGGTCGTACATGATGTTGTCGGTGCTGCGGCTCTGCATGTGTATCCAGGGGAACTCTCTGTTCTGTATCTGGTCATAGATGAGCTGACCCATCTGGGTTAGGCTCTTCTCCATAGTATCGCGCTTGCGCTCCGCATCACTCTGAACTTTCTTCGACAATCCGAGGGACCTCCTCTAACGTGTTTTTCTCTTCCGGGATAACGGTGCTTACGGCCGCAAGAAGCGGGGTGATGTCCGGCAACTCCTCCCGCTCGCTGAGCCTTGTAGCAAACTGGGCGATGACTGGCAGGTAGTTGTTGAATATGTTGAGCCTCCGCTTTTCACTCTGGATTCTGGTGCGTTTGCTGATGTAGCTCCTGACGCCCCTGGCGGCCTCCCTGATGGCGTTGGTGACTTCCTTCTCGACCTCCGGCTGGTCGGCCATGAACTCCTTGCCTACGCTCTTGTATGGGATCTTGGTACTGCACACGTGGACTGCTATAACAATGGGGGTGTCCTTCTCCACGCTGTAAGTCTTCCAGTTGATGTTCCTATGAGCCGCCTTCCAGATGACGCCGCTACCCTCATCGAAGAGGAGTGGGATCCTGTTGGCGAACCTGTAGATGTGGATGCCAGGGCCGTGGCTCTTCCTGATTGTTTGGCCTGATGCCACCGCTGCCTCCACAATGAACGGATAGCCTAGGTACGTGCTGGGCTTTCGGGTGACAACCTTCAAGTAATCCTCGTCGGTGAGACCCAGCTCCTTGCTGATGCCTGTCTTGAACAGCTCTACCCCGATGGGGCTGAGGCAGCTCGCGATGGGTCGTTTAAAACCCCCATACTCTTTTGTTGACCTGACGATCCTGACCATTTCCTCCGAGGATAGCATCTTTGGTTTTGTCTTTAGGCTGACGCCGGCCATCTTGAGGAATTTTTCGGCTGTGATACTGCCCACGCCCTGGAAGTTCTCCATCATGAATGTCTTCATGTTCTTGGACTTGGCGGTGGATATCAGGCGCTTCACCGTCTCTACATCAACGCCGTGGGGGTGAGGCTTTACTGACTGCGGTTGCGGCGGCAGCGTTTCAGTGCCCCGCTCGTACTTGTAGAGTCTGCCCTTGGGGTCGATGTATGTGATGTCCGCGTAGGGAACCACCATGGCGGTCTGCTTCAGGTACTCGATGAGCCTGTGCATGATGCGGCTGTAATTCCCGTCCATCTGGATCTCGATGGATGTGCCCTTCCACCCTGTTGGGTTCTGGCGGATGTTGTGTTTGAAAATGTTGGCGCGGTTGTTCTGGATATCGATGTTCATGATGAACTCGTGGATATCCCCGCCCGTGCTGCTCTCGATCTTGACGGGCTCATGGGTCGTGATCTGTCCGTAGAGGACCGCCATGGTTCCTCCCAGACCGAATGTTCCCCTGGCCTGCTTGAGCTCGTACTTGCTGCCGTAGAATATCTGGCCGAAAGCGTTCGGTATGTGGTCCGCTGGGACACCTGTACCGTTATCCTCGACCCTCATGATGTAGAACTTGGTCTCTGACTCCTTCTGTCCCTCCAACTCGCTTATTCTGAGGAATATGTTCGGTGGGACCTCGCGGCTCTCGGCTGCGTCGAGGCTGTTCTCCAAGAGCTCCCTGACCGCCGTGTAAGTGGCCCTGCTGGGGTTACTGAAGCCCGCTATCTCCCTGTTGCGGTAAAAGAAGTCCGACGGGCTCATCGATTGGTATTCAGGCTGCGCCAAGTGCTTTACTCCCTTCTACGGACGGGCTCGTACCAGAGCTCGCCCTTTTCTTTCCTCATCTTACGTCTAGACGCATATAGGTGATTCCACACGGTCTTGTGGAAACTTCCATTGAGAAGCATCTCAACCGCCTCTTTTGCCACCTGCAGCATCTCGTAGGGGCCTATCAGCGCCACTGTTCCGCCGTAGACGCTTACCTGGCACTCAGTTAGCTCCTCTAGGATCTCCCTGCTCTTGCCCTCCTTGCCTATTATCCTGCCCCTGACCCTTTTCTGGGCGTTCTTGCTGGTGCCCACGTACTCCTCAAGGTCAATGACCATGATATCGTTGTCCTCGTCCTGGAGCATCAGGGCTTTCTTGGGGCTGAACCCCCTGCCTATTGCCTTGACTATGTTCTTGACCGTGAACATGACTGACACGTCGGGCTGGTCCTGGTTTACCTTGATCTCCACACCGCCCGAGTCGCTCTCAACGGTGATTTTTACGCCGAAGGTTGACTCTATCTGTCTCCGTGTCTTGCCGTTGTTGCCTATGAGGACGCCGATGCGGTCGCCTGGGATTCTAATAAAGGTCTTCTGTTCCACCTGTTATCCACTCCTTTAACTCCTCAGGGTCCCTTACCTGGGCTCCTTTTCTCCTGAAGAAGTAGTTCACGTTCTGTATGTCCCTCTCGATGAGGGGCTCGGCCATTGGGTGAATGGTGAGCATGGCTTGGCTCACATCGAATATGACTGGCTTGCCCTCGTGGACCATGATGTTGTACTCGCTGAGGTCGCCGTGGGCGATCCCAGCCTTCTGCCACATGAGCTGCATCTCAACGGTCACCTGGTCGTAGAACGCCTGCGGGTCCTCGGGGTCCATCTCCCTGAGCAGGGGCGCTGGTATGCCGTCCTCCCCTATGAACTCCATGACCAGGATGTTCCTGATGAACTTGTATGGCCTTGGGCTGTTGACCCCGGCCTCCTCGCAGAGCTGGAGGTTGTTGAACTCCTTCTGGTTCCAGGTGTATATCATGGACCTAGTGTTCTTGCGTATACGCTTGAACCGCGGGTCACCTTGGATGTACTGCATCATGCCCTTCCTGAACTCTGCGGTGTGGGTGTAGTAGATCTTGATGGCCAGCTCGCGTCCTTCCTTGTCGAGGGCGAAGTAGACCCTGGCCTCCTTTCCGGCGTTGACGACGCCGTGTAGCTCATTGATGGTGCCCCCTGTGAAGAGCTTGAGCATCCCCTTCAACGTGAGGCGGTCGAACACCTCCTCGATGACCCTGAACTCTTCCTTGTTCTTGTCCTTGAACAGGGCCTGCTCCTCGTAACGCCTCGTTATCCGGTCGTCGGCCTTGTCGTATTCTCTTTCACGTGACATGGTATGCCTCACAGAGTATGTCCTTGAGCAGAATGCCTTTACGGCGGAGGTCATCGGTCTTTTGGACCAGCCGCTCTTGTTCCCGCGGCCCAGGGATGTGGCTCTCCCTCAACATTCTAGCTCATTGAGTGCCTCTACGGGAAGACTAATTGGATGCAGACTTAAAAAGGAATCTGGGTACATTTGCCTTTGGGGTATTATTTACGCCTTATTCTTTGATAAAAACCGTTTTTAGGGTTTGTTTTCCGTAAAAAACGTTAATCTAGGTTAATTGGAACCCGTTTCAGGATGGAAACCGTGTCCAGGTTGATGTCACAGATGAAAGCGTAGGCCTCAACGCCGTTCTCCACCGCGTTTCTGAGAGAGGCTGTGAACTCAGGGTCCATCTCCTCGTTGGGGCGCCACTCCCGCGCGTCGTTTCTCTGGATGACGAAGCATGCCGCTGCCCTGCCAAGCTCTAACGCCTTAACGAGGGTGTTCATATGCCTGGCCCCGCGCTTCGTGGGGGCGTCGGGGAACAACGCGACGCCGTCAACGACCAATGTGCAGGATTTTGCCTCCAGCAGGATCTGGTTCGCCCCGTCGGTGAGCTTTAGGTCAAGCCTTGAGTCGTGGAAGGTGGGCTCTGCTCTCTCAACCCTGTACCCCTCGAACTCGGGCAGGTCCTCATCGATGGCCTCTCTGAGCATGTGGTTGGGCAGCCTGCTGTCTATGCTCACTAGGGTGTCGTTGTACTCCACCAGTGTGAGGTCGAACTTGGTCTTCCTGTGGGCGCCCTCCCTTGGGATGACGTACACCCGGGTGCTCGGGACCATGAGCTCGTGCATCCTGCCGGGGTTGGGTATGAACGCCTCTACATGGTTTCCATTCAGGTTTACAACCCCGAGGAACCTATTGGGTCGCTTGACAAGGGTGGCTGACTGTGGTGGCACCGGGTGCTTCATATTCATCCCATAATTGACTCTATTTCTTCCAGCAACCTGGGGTTGCTGGCAGCCACCAGCTCCACCCTCGTGCCCTGGGTGAGCATCATGTCACCGAATAACTCGCCGTTGACCGTGTAAACCCCGCCAGCCTCCCTGATCATCAGTAACCCTGCCGAGATATCTGTGGCCCTCACGATCCCTCGGAGGTCTATATGGGCGTCCAGTGTCCCAGCGGCCACGCTGCAGAGGCTCATGGCGCTGCAGCCCTGCTGCCTGACGTGCCTGGACGCCCCGATGAGCCTTCCCAGCCTGTCCATGGATGGGTTCTTACTAATATCCATCCCAATCATTCCGTGGCGGTACTTAATGTCGGGGGCTACGTTGATTGTGTCTTCGTCCAGCGTTGCCCCCGCTCCCTTTTCGGCGTAGAAAGTCTCCCCTGTGAAGAAGTTGGTGACGATACCCGCAAGGGCGCCGCTTTGCTGATCCGTTTCACTGACGCTGATGCTGGTGACTGCCGGGCTCAACCCCCTCGCCAGGTTTGTGGTGCCGTCAACAGGGTCGGCCACCATGGTGAAACGCCCATCGCCTAAGACCTGGTCTCCTTCCTCGCTGACTAGGGTTATTCCGACATCTAGCTTCCCTAACGTCTCCAGAATGGCGTCCTGTGCCTGCAAGTCCAGGAGATCCTTGAACCTCTGGACGGGCATCGAGTTCCTCTGGTGAACGACTGATAGGACACTGCCCTGTATTTTATCACTTAGTTTGTGGAGAATACCGTGCCAGTCCACCATATCGATGAGGTATTCCCTCCGGCGTCTTTTATATTGTCACTGAGAACATGGTGTTGATGTCGGTTCTCCTGAAAAAATTCTATCAAAGAGACACTGAGACCGTTGCCAAGGACCTGCTGGGTAAGATTCTGGTTCGCAGGCTCGGTGATGAGCTTATAGGTGGTATCATCGTGGAGACCGAGGCATATTTCGATGCTGAAGACCCTGCGTCCCGTGCCTTCCACGGGAAAAAGCGGTACAACTCGGTGATGTTCGGTGAGCCCGGGCACCTGTTCATCTACAACGTCCACCAGTACTGGATGCTCAACTTCATCGCCCACGATAATGGGGTCGGGGGTATCCTCATCAGGGCGATAGAGCCAACCATGGGGCTGGAATCCATGAGGGAGAACCGGCCGGTGAAGAATCTCAGGGACCTTACAAGTGGACCGGGGAAACTGACGCTGGCTCTTAACATCGACAAGTCCCTGAACGGGCTCTCGGTCACTGATGACTCATGCACCATCCATGTTCTGGACAACGAGTACAAGCATGAAATGGGGAAAAGCCACAGGATCGGCGTCACAAAGGACCTGCCGGAGCATTACAGGTTCTACGTAAAAAACAACAAATTTGTGTCAAAATAGGGAGGGGTTTAGCCCTTCCACTGGACGATGGCGCCCGCCTTCTCCAGTGCAGTGAGCTCTTCCTCGGTCTTGCCCAGCTTCTCGGCCAGGACCTCGCGTGTGTGCTGGCCCAGCATTGGCGCCGCGCTCGTGACCTCTCCAGGGGTCTTGCTGAAGACCACCGGGAAGTTGGGTGCCTTGTAGCTGCCCACCGCTGGGTGGTCGACCTCGACCCACATGCCCCTTGCCTGGCTGTGGGGGTCCTCCATTGCCTCGTATGCCTCGTAGACGGGTCCAACCGGGAAGCCCAATCCCGCGAGGTACATGTGTGCCTCCTTGCGGGTCATATCCCCGATCTTCCCCATGACCAGTTCACGGGTGAGCTCGTCGACCCCTAGCTCTGCCTTGAGTGCCTCGGTTGCCCTCGGTCTCTCGGTCATGAGGTAGACCCAGCCGTCGGCTACCTGGAGAAGTCCTCCGACCCTTGGGGGCCTCGGGTTCTTCTTTCTGCGCTCGATGGGGCTCTCCTTGAACAGGTCGTAGGCTACGCTGGCGGTGCAGTTGAAGGCGGCCATGGTGTCGAACTGCGCGACGTCCACCATCTGGCCCTCGCCGGTGAGGTCCCTGTACCTGATGGCCGCCACGATGCTGAAAGCCGCGTACATAGCCGGCCCCAGGTCCCCCATGGCTCCCGACATGCTGATCGGCGGGCCGTCGTAGTTATAGTTCTTGCCAGTGGCGTAGGTGTGGCCGCTCATTGCCTCTGCGATGCTGGCGTATGAAGCGTTTTTACTGTATGGTCCCGTCTGGCCGAAACCAGACAGTGCCGCATAGATGATCTTTGGGTTCCATTCCTTGAGCACATCGTAGCCGAAGCCCAGGCGATCCATTGTCCCTGGGGCGAAGTTCTGCGCCACGACGTCGCTCTGCTTGACCAGTTCCTTGATCATCTCCTTGACCTCGGGGTTCTTGAGGTCCATGCTGATGCCTTTCTTTCCGAGGTTAAGGGCGTAGAACGTTGTTGATACGCCGTTCTTAAGCTCGCCCGGTCCCATCCTGCCGATGGTACCCCACGGCGGCTCTACCTTGATTACCTCGGCTCCGAGTTCGGCCAGCATCATGGTGGTGTATGGGCCGAACCAGACGTGTGTGAAGTCCAGGATCTTTATGTCCTCTAGTATTTTCTTCATGATAGGCAAACAAGATGGGATGCATATACATAATGTTTGCCCAGTTTTAGGGGAGTTTTCTCTCGTCGTGCTTAAAAAGAGTCAACATTATCATCCACGCGGGAGGTTATATCCAGCCCTCGTTGAGATACGGTATTCATACGCTTTTGTCACCCTTCTTTCTGAAAAACCCCTGTGATCAGACCCCTTTTGCGCGCGCGCAATATCTCCTGTGCTTCTTTCGGTACTTTTACCATACTCCACACTACTTCAGTAATTTATTTAACTGATAGGGTAATTTGTTTAACCTGTGAGGCTTGATGAGGAGATAAGTGGGCTCCGCAGGGAGATTAACCAGTTCAGGACCGAGACCAGGCAGCGCCTGGAGGTCATCGAGAACGAGGTAAACAAGCAGGTGGCCCTCAACTACAACAGGACCATCGTCGATTACGTCACTGAGATGAGTCACGACCTTGTGGCCAACCTGAAATGCGATAGACCAGAGGAGGAGGCACACTGCAAGGATAAGATGGGGGGGCTTCAAGAGGAGTACCTCGGTCTCCTGAAGGCGGGCAAGTTCACCGAGTCATACAACGCTCTTGAGGTAGCGATGGAAAAACTGCTAATGATCAAGCAGAGCTTCGAGGAGATGGGGAGACCTGGGTGTGTCTCCTGTCTGGAGAACGAATCCAAGCTACTGCAGTCAAATATGCAGCTCCTCTCACAGCTGAGGCTCATCGAGACGCCGGCTGTCTCTCTGGCTCAGAACACGGCCACTGTTAACTCCCTTGACGCCGAGAAGGCAAGCGCACTCATCGTTAAACCCATCAGCAACAAGGTGAGGATACAGATCCTCCAGAGCATCTACAGGGGCGAGAACAGGTTCAACGACCTCTCAAAGGCTACGGGCCAGGAGGGCGGGCAGCTCCTCTATCATATCAGGAAGCTCAAGGACACCGCGTACCTGGACCAATTCGAGTCAAAGGACTATGTGCTGACGACAAAGGGCATGAAGGCGCTTGTGATGCTGGCCCAGCTGAGCCACGAGTTGAATTAATCTAATGATCGAGGGCAGATGGAATACGGTCGTAAGGCTGCGTGACAGAGATTACGCCTCCTGGTTCGAGATCAACAATGACGGGGGGCTATCAGGTAGGTTCGTGGGCATCGAGGGAAGCGCGAGATCCATGACTGAGGTTCGTTTCAAGGGAAATGAGCTGTACTTCAGGCTCCCTCCCCAGTACGAGAAGCGGGAAGGCGACCTGATCTTCAGGGGGACGCTGGTTGACGGGAAGATCAATGGAACTACCAATGACGACGAGGGTAACTGGGTCGAGTTCAGCGCTGTTTCTGCTCCCAAACTCAATTACCGCGAGGTGGAATGGGGAGAGCCGTTAAACCTCATCAGGGAGGACTTGTCCAACTGGGGGCAGAGGTTCTCGGATGACCCGAGCGGCTGGAAGGTCGAGAAAGGGATCATCAGTAACACCCCTCCGAGCGTGGACCTGGTCACCAAGGATAAGTACGCTGACTTCAAGCTCCACGCCGAGTGGAGGGTCCCCGAGAAGGGCAACAGCGGCATCTACCTCAGAGGCAGGTACGAGGTCCAGATACTTGACGACCACGACAGGGAGCCGGGTGACAGGTCAACGGGCTCAATATACGGCTACCTGAAGCCATCCAAGAAGGCAACAAAACCCGTGGGTGAGTGGAATTCCTTCGACATCACCTTCATCGGCCGCTGGGTAACAATCGTGTTCAACGGGGAAACCATCATAGATCGACGGGAAATACCTGGCTTGACGGGCGGTGCACTGGACTCAAACGAGGGTGAACCTGGGCCAATCATGCTCCAGGGCGACCACAGGGCAGTGGAGTACAGGAACCTAGTCCTGGTTCCAGCCATTTAGAAGACGAGCTTGGCATCCAAGGCCCTGTCCCATTCCCTGTAGACGGCCCCGATACCATCCCCAACTACCTCGACGTCGTTCATCTCACCTATTCCGGCCTCGTGGAGCCACTTGACGTGGTCAATGGTCTCCGGGTTGATGCCGATACACCTTGCAGCGGTCGCATCCGCTGCCACCGCATCCACGCTGGCGATAATGGTGTCCATCTTGACGGGTTCTCCCTGCCATGGCCCCTTGCCCGCCTTCCCGTAGAAGCCATCGATCACGCTCAGGTGTGGTGGCAGTGTCTTGACTATATCGTAGATGACGTTGTTCATGCCGTGGACGTGCATGGTGTACTTTCTCCGGGTGGTGAGCATCCCGAACATGTTCTTGAGCCCCATGGTGATGCTCGTGTGGTGCAATGTCTTCATGGTGGGCACTGTTATGATGGCGTTCTCCGTGGCCATCCTCGCCACCTTGAACTTTCTCACCTTTCTGGGATCATCGACCACCAGCTCAACTTTGTCCTCGAGCTTCCTCATGTTCACGTACTCGGCTCCGAGGCGTTCTATGACCTCCATCATCCCCGTGGTGTGGATTGCCTCGTCTGGGGATGTTATTCCCCCCTCTGTCTCGACTACAATAGCCTTCTTTCCCAATTCGTGGACCCTGTTGATGACGGCCTCGATGACCACGGGGTCAGTGGTGATTCCCGTCTCGTAGGTGTGCGAAGTGATTAGGTTGGGCTTCACGAGCACCGTGTCCCAGGGCTCAAGCGCCTCCCTGTACGGGATCAAATCCATTGCACGATAAACTGGTTCAAGGCCTCTCTCGCCCTTGACTATTGCTACCCTTGATAATGTCATTGAATCATTTCCCGCGTCATGCGATATTAATTATTTGAACTGGGGGAAAAAAGGGAAAGTTTATACACATATGACCCACACATCATATGACGAAATATTCAGATAAGGTGATGATGATGAAAAAAGACCTCTCGATAATGTGTTATGGATTCTTCTCTACCCTCTCAAACCCAACACGCCTGGCGATCATCGAGGCACTGGTTGAAACACCCATGCACGTGAACCAGATAGCCGCGGAGCTTGAGCAGGAACAAAGCATGATCTCCCACAACCTCAAACATCTGGTAAATTGCCGCTTCGTATATGTGAAGAGAGAGGGAAAGCAAAGGGTCTACTCGGTCAACCACGAGACCGTGGACCCGTTGATGAAGGTAGTCGAGAACCATCACCACAAATTCTGTTTAGATGGCGAGGCATGCCACCTCAACGTGAAAAAGGAGAAATAAAAAATGGCGATAAACGAGTCAAGCCCCTACGAGGAGGGCATGGAGGAGTACATGAACAGGGGCATCAAGGACGTAATCACCGAGCACCCAGAGCTTGAGGCGATACTAGACGATTACGATATCGGCTGCGGGGCATGCATGGTGGGGACATGCCTCCTCAAGGACATAGTGGACGTACACGGGCTCCCATCTGAGACCGAGCGGGCGTTGATGGGCAGGATCACCAAGGTCATCTACCCCAACGCCGAGATCGAGACCTCTGAGGACGATGGAAAGGCGCAGGCGGAGAGGACATTCGCGTACTCTCCACCGGTCCAGATACTGGTGGACGAGCACAAGCTCATCAAGCGGCTCATCGCGTTGATCCCCTGCATAACGGAGTCAATGGACCTGACCACCGAGGACGGGAGGCAGCTAGTGTTGGACGGCGTTGACTTTATCAAGACCTACGCCGATAGCTTTCACCACGCGAAGGAGGAGGACCTGCTGTTCAAGTACTTCGATGCGGACTCCGAGATCGTCTCGGCCTTCCACGAGGACCACAGGGTCGCAAGGAACCACGTCAAGAACATCCTGGAAGGGGTGAGCGAGAAGAACAGGGCAAAGGTCGCGGAGCACCTGGGCGCTTACAACGAGCTACTGCAGGTCCACATCAAGCGGGAGGACGAGATACTGTACCCCTGGATGGACAGGAACATCTCATCGGAGCAGGAGACCGAGCTAGCAGCGTCATTCGACGAGGTCGCTGACAGGTTCGGCGACGTCAACGAAAGGTACGAGGTCTTCGTCCAGAGGCTCGAGAAGAGCTTCCTGAATTAACCTTTTTCCCTATTACCCGTTATTCCTCAACTTTAAAATATAATTATTTTTGCGTTATAGTAGGTAACCAACTATTGGGAAAGTTTAGGTGACGGTGGACTTGTCGTCGCTGAACTTCTCGACGTCGCCGTCGTCGATGATGGCCTTCAGGGTCTGGGCGACCTTCCACACGTCGTGGTAACTGACGTACAGTGGGATCGGCGCCAGTCTGATGATGTTCGGTGGACGATAGTCCGGGATAACTCCCTTAGCGACCAGCGCTTGGTTGATCCTCCATGCATCCTTGTGGAATACACCGACGTGTCCGCCCCTCCTCTTGTCCTCCCGAGGAGTCGCGATGCCGTAGTTGTACGGCTCCCCGCTGAGCATCTCATCGATAAGATACATGAGGTACTTTGTGATCTTCAGGCTTTTCTCCCTGATGTTCTCGATACCCGCCTCACGCATCATACGTAGGCTGCCCTCAATAGGAGCCGTGGATAGCATCGTGGTTGTCCCGATCTGCCAGGCAGTCGCCGACCCAGCAGAGTCGAACTCGGGCCTCATCTCGAACATGGTGCTGCGGTTGTTGCCGAACCATCCAGCCATGCCGGGCATCTCGTCCCAGTGCTTCTTGTTCACGTAGATGCTGCCGGTTGATCCCGGGCCTCCGTTCATGTATTTGTAGTTGCACCAGAATGCGAAATCGCTGCCCCACTTACTGAAGTGGTGGGGGACAACCCCCGTGGAGTGGCTGCAGTCAAAACCGACGATGATGCCCCTCTTATGGGCTTCCTTCGTCATCCTCTCCATGTTCAGTAGCTGGCCGCTCTTGTAGTAGACGCTGGGCAGGAGAGCGAGCTGCACATCGTCGGTCATAGCCGCGATGATGTCGTCTTCCTCGATGGTCATGCCGTCTCTGCTCTTCACGAGGACCAAGTCCTCGTCTGGGTCCCCGCCCTTGAGCCTGATCTGTGCGCTCAACGCGTACAGGTCGCTGGGGAAATTCAACTCATCCGCTAGGATCTTCTTTTTCTTGCCCTCTGGCTTGTAGAAAGTCGATACCAGTGTATGCAGGTTGACGGTGGTTCCCCCCGTCACGACGCACTCGTTCTCTTCAGCTCCTACAAGCGGCGCCTGCAGGTTGCCCAGCTCGTCGGCGTAGTTGATCCACGGGATCTTGCCGCCGCCCCAGCCCTTGATACCCAGGACCTTCCACTCCTCGATGAGCCTGAGAAGCGTCCTCTCGGCGTCCTTGCTCATCAACCCGAGGCTGTTGCCATCCATGTAGATCGAGTCTTCGAGATGGTAGAAACGGTCCTTGAACCCAGCCAGCGGGTCCTTGGCGTCCATCTCAAGCGCGAAACCCTCGCTTAGCCTAAACTCCATAATTATCGGTGAAAAGAAAGGCGTCTCTGCTTTAAACTGTGCCTAGACGTGGAGGAGGGTTACCTCGACTACCTCGCCCTCATCGGCCTTGTTGGTGCCTATGGGCAGGATGATGAAGCCGTCGGCGTGGGTCATGCTTGTGATGTCCCCGCTCTGCTTGTAGACCCTGTAAGCCCTGCCTTCCTCGATCCTGACGGTTATGAACTGCTCCCTGTCGCTCTTTGATATCATCTCGTGTCCCATGGGCAGCTTTACCTTGACCCAGTGCTTGGCCTCAAGCCTGGCCATCTTGCGCAACGCCGGCATCAGGTACACGTAGCTGTTGTTGAGGCAACTGGTGGGGTACCCCGGCATACCGAACATGGGGGTGCCGTCCACCTCGCCGAACAGGGTGGGCTTACCCGGCTTGGTCTTGACGCCGTGGAAGTAGACCGTCCCCATCTCCTCCATTACCTCGCTGAACAAGTCCTTGGTACCCACGCTGCTGCCGCCGCTGACGACCCAGAGGTCATGCCCGGATGCAGTAGAGAGTGACTCCTTGATTGATTCAACGGTGTCCTCCACGATCCCGCAAACGACCGCGATGCCGCCGTTGGCCTCGATGACCGTGGCCAGCGTGTAGCTGTTGATATCATAGATCTGACCCGGCTTCAGCGCCTGCCCCTGGGGCGCTATCTCGGGGCCGCTGCTGTATATGGCGACCCTGGGCTTCCTGTAGACCTCCACCTCGATGTACCCGAGGGCCGCGAGGGCTCCTATTACCCCCGGGGTGATGGTCTCGCCTTCACTGAGCACGTGCGTCCCAGTCTTCATATCGTCCCCTGCCTCAGCCATGTTCCTCGAGGGGACCACCGGTCTCTCAATTAACACCTTCTCGCCGTCCTTCCTGGTGTACTCCACCATCACAACGGCGTCCGCGCCGGCCGGCATTGGTGCTCCGGTAGCTATCTCAAGGCACTCGCCGTCGTTGACAGTGCCATGGAATACGCCTCCCGTGTGCTGGACCCCGATCAGCTTCAGTACTAGGGGATTCTCCTCGGTTGCCCCCTCTGTGTCCTTGGCCTTGACGGCGTAGCCATCCATGCTCGCCCTCGGGAAAGGCGGCACATCGAACCCCGCCACCACTTCCTCGGCCAGAACCCGCCCGTTTGAATCACCGATGGGCACCTTCTCGGTTCCCTCTATTGGCTTGATGTGACTGTCAATGATCTCCAGGGCCTTGATCCTTGGGGTCAACTCCCCGAATGGCTTCATGGTCATCTTCTGTTCAGCTCCCATAGCATGTGCCCGACTCCCGGCAGTATGATCTCGTTTAACGCGGTCCTCATGGCCCCCCTGCTGCCGGGGAGGCAGAACATGATCTTCTTGTTGACTATCCCGGCTGTTGAACGGCTCATCAACCCAGCCGTGCCCACCTCCTCGTAGCTGAGCCTCCTGAAGTGCTCCCCGAAGCCGGGCAGCTCCTTCTCGAACAAGCCCCTAGCGGTGTCAACGGTCTTGTCCACGGAGCCTATTCCCGTGCCTCCGCTGGTGATGATGATCTGGGTCTCGCTGTTCTCGATAACATCCTTGAGCCAGTCTTTGATTTTGCCTGAGTCATTCGGTACGATCCCATACTCGGATACGAGGTGCCCTGCCTCCGATAGTAGCTTCTTTGCCAGTTTTCCCGTCTCATCCGTCTCAGGGGTCCTTGAGTCGCTTGTCACCAGCAGTGCGAAGGATGTGCTCACCTTCTGGTCCCGCGGGTGGTGGTCGTGGTTCACTTGCCCTTCACCTTCTCGATGACCCTGATGTCGGTGATGACGGTGTCCGGGTACTGGCCGTCCTCGTCCTTCTCCAGGTACTTTGTCATGTCCCAGATGTTGAGTAGCGTCACAGTCACCCCGGCGAGGGCCTCCATCTCCACGCCCGTCCTGGCGTGAGTGGTCACCGTGCACCTTGCCTCAATCGTGGTCTCGCCCAGCGTGTACTCGACATGGGCCTTCCCTATGGGGATGTTGTGGCACAGCGGGATCAAGTCCGGGGTGTTCTTCACCGCTAGAATCGCGGCTATCTCACCCACCGTCAACGGGTCTCCCTTCTTGATCTCCCCTTTCCTGATGGCATCAACTGTGGATGCCTTGAGCCTGATTACTCCCGTGGCTACCGCCTTACGGGCTACCGTCTCCTTCCCGGAGACGTCTATCATCTTTATCGGGTCCTCACTCACGTTTCTCTCCCTCCACCCAGAACTCGCCGTCGGGTGTAATCTCCTTCTTCCATATGGGCACGCGCTGCTTGAGCTCGTCTATGAAGTACTGGCACGCCGTGAAGGCCTCCTTCCTGTGCCCCGCTGATATTGCTATGAACACGATCTCGTCACCAACAACCAGATCACCGTACCTGTGAACGATGGCCACCTCGTGGACGCCGAACTTGTCGATGCACTCCCGTCTGATGTCCTCCAGCTGCTTCCTGGCCATCTCCTCGAAGACCTGGATGCTCATGGTGGCCACCTGCTTGCCCTCGCTGTTGTCCCTGACTGTTCCCAGGAACTCCACGACGCAGCCGCTGGCCGGCGTCTTGACCATCTCAAGGATGGCTGCCTTGTCCGCTTCTTCTCTCTGTATCCAGATCATATTAACCACCGCTCACCGGTGGGAAGAACGCCACCTTGTCATCCTGCTTAACCACTGTCTCTAGAGGAGCGAACGAGTTGTTGATGGCCACAAGGATCTCCCTCTTCTCCGCTATCCTTGGGTACTTTTCCCTTACCTGGTCCCTGAGTTCAACGACGGTTATCCCGACTTTTGCCTCTATTTCCTCTTCGTTCAGGCCTGTGATGTCCCTGAACTGACCGTAATACGTTACCTTAATCCTCACTCATCGTCCCTCCAGAAGGGGACCCGCCTCTCCACGGCCTCCTTGAACGCATCAAGGATCTCTTCCTCTGATGCCCCGCTCCTCATCAGCGACACGAATGGGACATGGTTGTCGTCCCTCATTAAACATGACTTTAGCTTGCCGTCGCTGGTTACCCTGATCCTTGTGCAGTAGGCGCAGAACTTGCTGTTGTGCATGGGCCTCACCACTTCCACCCGTGCCCCGTCCCTCAGGTGGTATATCTTCCTGAGGTGCATCTCCCGCTCCACCACCCTCCCGGAGCGCCTCTCAAGCTCCTCCTCCACCGGCACCAGATCATAGTGGTACGAGTCGTAGTGCTCCACGCCGTCCTCAAGCTCCTGGAACTCAATGAGCTGCAACACACCTCCCACCTCCCTGCTGTAATCGATGAGGCTGTCGATCTCCTCGTGGTTGATGCCCTTCATGACCACCATGTTCAGCTTCACCGGGTTCAAACCGCACCTGACGGCCTCCTCTATCCCCGCCGTCACCGAGGCAGTACCGTTCCCCGTGATCTCCTCGAAGGACTCCGGGCACAGGGTGTGGAGGCTGACGTTCACCCGGGCCAGCCCCGCTTCCCTGAGGGGGCATGCAAGCTCCTCAAGCCTGCTCGCGTTGGTGGTCATGGAGACCTCCTTCACGAGTGGGCTGATTCGCCTTACAATCTCGACAATATCGTCGCGGATCAGAGGCTCCCCGCCGGTTAACTTGACCTTGGTTATTCCCTGTTCCGCGGCCAGCTTGACTATCCTCTCGACCTCGTCGACGGTAAGCTCGTCCCCTGAGCCGTGCTCGCCCTCGTGGTGGCAGAAGAAGCAGTTGAAGTTGCATCTCTGGGTCAGGCTGATCCTGAGGCTGTTGATGGGCCTTCCGTAGGGGTCAACTAGTGTGGTCACTTTTGGGGTCGCCTCTCTTTTGATGTGCTCTGGGTTTTATATTGTTATGCATGGCTGCACATATCGAACCCCTCGATATGTATAAATAAACATATCATGTCTTTGATGGAGGTACTCGTATGTTAGGGTTCAAAATCAACCAAACAAGGTTTGCCATAGCCCTCGTCCTCGGGTTAGTCATCACCGGGGGCCTACTCAGGGTGGCAACGAGGCCCATCCCCACGCCCCCACTGATCATTTCAACCACCACGAGCCTATATGAGACGGGGCTACTCGACGAACTGAAGGAAAGTTTCGAGTCAGAAACCCCCGGAGCAACGGTTCTCTTCATCTCACAGGGGACGGGTCTCGCCATCGAGACAGCAAGGCGGGGCGACGCGGATATGATACTGGTTCACAGCCCATCCCAGGAGAAGGGTTTCATTGAGAGCGGGCACGGGGTGAACCGCAAGGTGATCGCGTACAACTACTTCATCATCGTGGCCCCCGAATCGGACCCAGCGGGCATCAGTGGCCTAAACCCCCTTGATGCGCTGCTCAAACTGCAAGAGGAAGGCATGAACGGCAACGCTGTCTGGGTGAGCCGGGGCGATAACTCGGGCACCCACTCCAAGGAAAAGGGCCTATGGGGGGCCGCTGGGCTCGACTTGGACGAGATAACTGCACAGGAGTCCCCTGTCATGGGTGCGCCTTGGTACATCGAGGCGGGTGCTGGCATGACGGCAACGCTCCAGCTGGCCAACGAGAAGGACGCGTACACGCTCACCGACATGGCCACGTACCTCAAGAACCACGAGAACGGGAACATCGAACTCGTGAAGGTGGTGGACTCGGGTATGGAGACGCTGAACGTGTACAGCGCCATACTCTGCAACCCGGAGGTCAACCCCGACACAAACTATGATGTAGCCCTTGATTTCATCAGTTTCCTCCTCACCGACGAGGTCCAGGACCTGCTGGAAGTCTATGGGGCCGAGGAGTATGGGTCGACGCTGTTCAAGCCGTGGCTGCCCGAGCTGGAGAACTCCGACTCTGAGATAGTTCAATGGGTCGAGGAGTACGCCTTCATCGAGGGCACCGAGTGCCCCGAGATATACCGGTACCAAAGTGGGGACTTATACGGATAAACGGAGTCAATGATGCCATGAGCTGGAACGCGATAACAGATGGGCTGGGTGAGGCCGTCAGGCTAATACTGACCCTTGATTCCACAGTTTTTCAGATCACTCTTAGATCTCTTGAGACCGCGGGCTTGGCCACGTTGATTGCGACCCTCATAGGTCTACCATTAAGCGTCGTCATCACGATGAAGGATTTCCCGGGCAGGGATACGCTGAAGTTCCTTTTCAACGCCCTAGTCGGCATCCCCACCGTCACTCTGGGCCTGTTTCTTTACATGGTCATGGCTCGGAGCGGTCCGTTGGGGGCGTTCAACCTTCTATACACAGTTCAGGGCGTCGCCATCGGCCAGGCTTTTCTTATCCTACCGATAACCGTCACGTTCATAGTGAGCGCCATCGAGAGCAAGGGCTACGAGGTGAGGGACCTCGTGAGAACACTGGGGGCATCGGAGCTTCAGGCAGCGGTAGCTGTGCTTAGAGAGTCCTACGGTGGGGTCAGCTTGGCCATCATCTCCAGCTTCAACAGGGCTTTCGCGGAGCTGGGGATAGTGACCATGCTTGGCGCTAACATCCGCGGTGTTACCCGCGTTCTGACCACCGCCATAGCACTTGAGACCAACAAAGGCCAGTTCGGGCTCAGCTTCGCGTTGAGCTTCGTTCTCCTCTTCGTGGTTTTCCTTCTCAACTATGTCATTCGCGTCTTGCAGGGAGGGGACCAGACATGAGTGTCCTTAGGCTAGAGGGTCTTGGAATGGTTTACGGGGAAAACCATGCCCTGAAGAACCTGAACCTATCCATAAGCCAGCGCACTCTCGGCCTGATAGGCAAGAGTGGCTCAGGGAAGACCACCCTGTTGAGGATACTTTCAGGTCTTCAATCACAGACATCGGGATCCCTGTATTTCAAAGAGGGTGAGGTCGACGAGAGCAACGTCCAGGGCCTCAGGCAAAAAGCGACCATGATTTTCCAGAACCCAAGCTTCATGCACGGTGATGTGAGGACAAACCTCGCCTACGGCCTCAGA
>JABXKY010000043.1 GCA_013619005.1 Candidatus Bathyarchaeota archaeon
AAGCGTTGAGCCGCATATCATGGGGCACACGGTTCTCTCAAGGATGAAGGCCACCGCCGAGAGGGTCAACGCAACCGCCGCTATCTCCCATGTGTTGGCGAATCCGAAGATCATCGAGCTGATGATGGATATCCCCAGAGTCAGCAGAAGCACCTTCTTGATGCCGACCCTGTCAGCCAGTACCCCTGTCGGGATGGCCAACAGGGTGTTGACGGCCCCGCTGAGGCTGTTTATGTACCCCAGGAGTAGAGGGGTGGCACCCAGCGACGCGATGTAGATGGGCTGGTACTGGTAGGTCAGGTTGACGGCCATGTTCTTGGCCAGGTTCTTGAGTATGTTGGCCTTGAAGGGCGAGTCCTGCCTCTGCAGGAAGCCCGCCCAACTCCTAAGTAAATCTGGGATGCTTTTTTTCTCTTCCATCAATCGGTACCCTCGATTATGGGATTACATAACATACGGGTCACTGTATAAAACAGGGAGCATGACAACACCCTCTTGAGCTAGCACATAGCAGACATGATGAGAACAAAGGCGCGAGGATGTCAGCCAGTAGGCAAACCCACGAGCTGACAGGAATCAGTACCCAGACGAGGCGTCGAAGACATGATATGCTGCTTGTTTGCCGAAAATATTCGCTTTTTCTAGTCAATAAAACAGAAAACATAGGTTTTTCCTCTCCATAGCTTTTTATAAAAATCGAGTAACCCTATCCCATGTCCATCGAAAGATTGGTACGGAAACAGCTTCACGGTCCCGGCAGGCGGTCAAGGACAAGACTTTCAGGTCCACAAGACCCTGATATGATAAGCCTAGCGGCAGGAGACCCAAACTTCCTCCTCCCAGACTACATCGCAAACGCTGTCAACAATGCCATCAAGATTGGTCAGACCCATTACTGCTTCGGCGGCGACCCAGAGCTAAAGGCGGAGATCGCCAAGTATTACTCAAAGTACGGGTACGAGACAAACCCCGGCCAGGTGGCCATCACGGCAGGTGGTAGCGAGAGCATTTTCAAGAGCTACGCAGCGATCCTTGACGAGGGCGACGAGGTCATAGCATTTGACCCTGCCTACAGCGGCGGCACCATGGCCCCGGCCTATTTCGGAGCCAAAACCGTTTACGCGAACCTCAAGAAGCGTGATGACGGATTCTTCGACTTTGACGAGGAGGCACTGAAGAATGCGATCAGTTCCAAGACCAAGGGACTCTACGTCGAGAACCCCGGCAACCCTAGCGGTAAGGTATATGGTAAAAAGGAGTGCAAGGTCATCGCGGACCTGGCAAACGATCACGACTTCATTGTGTTCAGCGACGAGACCTACACCGAGTACATCTGGACTGGAGCGGACCACTTCCCCATAATCACGCTACCAGGAATGGAGAACCGGGTCATAGTCGCCCAGGCTATGACAAAGATGTTCGCCTGGGCAGGCATGAGGACGGGATGGGTCATCGCGGGACCCGAGCTCGCACCATATGTCCAGAGGGCACCGGGAGCGGGAGCCAGCTGGCCGATCCAGCGCGGGTGCCTGGTAGGCCTACGTGACGGATACCAGTTCGTCCTAGACATGAGGAAGGAGTACGAGGAGCGCATCGATTACGCTGTCAAGCGCCTCAACGATATGCCCGGCGTAAAGTGCCCCAAGCCAGAGGGAGCCTTCTACCCATTCGCCGATGTCACGGGCACTGGAATGACCTGCACAGAGTTCGTTCAGGGGCTCCAGAAGGAGACCAAGGTCAGGGCCGTACCCGGTGGTGGCTATGGAAAGGGCGCGGGGGCAGGAAGCGTCAGGTTCAGCATGATCAGGCCCCTGAGCAACACAACGATGCTCAGCTGGTTCGAGCACAAAGAGGGCATGATGCTTGAGGACGCCATGGACAGGATCGAGAAATTCGTCCTGAGCCACGCCTAACCCTCCCCTTTTTCAATCCATTTCTTATAGACCCATTTTATACGGTTAACCATGGGTGAGACAGCCCCCACAGATAAGGTTCTGCTTGATCTGAGGAAGGACTGGGCCGTTGTCCCTTACCTAGGGTTGATTCTGGTCGGCTTCGGGGCGTCCCTCTGGGAGGTAATCGTTTCGAGGCAGTTCCAGTTTGTCTGGACCTCCAATGTCATTGCCTCAATCCCCTTCCTGCTGCTCGGTGGCCTCATGAGGGGCCTAAGCAGGTCCACTCTGATGAACGCGGGGCTAGGCATGCTTGAGAGCTCACGGTTAAGGATCGTGGAGGACCAGAAACTCGTCACCACAGGAGTTTACAGGTACATACGGCACCCCCTGTACCTCGGCGAGTTCTGCCGAAACATAGGGATACCCCTATTCTTCAACAGCTTAATGGGGCTAATCATAATACTGTTGGGGAACCTTTTCCTCCTCATCAGGATAGGGATCGAGGAGGAGATGCTGGTCGAGGAGTTCGGTGAAGAGTACATCGAGTACAGAAAGAAGACGAAGAGGATCATCCCCTTCGTTTACTAGTACCTCAGGTCTTTGTCAACCATGTTGATGGGTTCCTTGCCTTCCCTTATCCTCAGAATGTTCTCCACCATGATCTTCAGTGAGGCATCCGATTGGCTGTCGCTTGACCCGATCTGGTGGGCGATGCATATGACGTTGTCCAGCTCCCAGTAAGGGTACTCTGACGCAGGTTTATCGTCAACGTTCCACAGAGGGTCCCAGAAATGAGGCTGCCACCATACATCTATGCCCGCACCAGCCAGTTTACCGGATTTCAGGGCATCATAGAGGGGCTTCTCCTGAATGATCATAGCTCGGGCGACGCTGACCACGTACGACCCCTCCTTCATGAGGCTCAGCTCGTGCTCCCCAACCATTCCCTCGGTGTCCGGTGTCAGCGGTACGGTTACTATGAGGAAGTCCGACTCACTCATCAGGTGGTCCAGCTCATCGACGCCTCCGAGCCAGTCAATCCCCAGCTCCTCCCTGAGCTCCTCGTTCCGTTCTCTCCTGAGGCCCATGACCTTCATGCCCATGGCCTTGAGCCTGGTGGCGATCTCTGTCCCAATCGCTCCCATGCCCAGGACTCCAGCAGTCTTGCCCATCAATAGGATGCCCCTGGTGCTCTCCCGCCCTGACTGGAAGCTGAGATGCCTTGGAACTATCCTCTTGGCAAGCGCCCACACTAGGGAGATAGCCCCTTCTGCCAGTGGAACCGGGTTTGATCCGCTTGTGTTAGCCATGTATGTGTGCTCCTTGAGCGCATCGAATGGCATGTCATCCACGCCCGCCCCTGTCTTCTGGAGCAGTTTGAGCTTGGGGGCGCTCTCGGCCACCACCGGGCTGAGCCTTGTGCTCACTATGACCTCGACGTCCTTCGCAAGCTCCACCAGCTCCTCGTCGGTGCCTGTCTCCGGGTAAACGACCTCGATATCGTCGGGGAGGCGCTCCTTGATCCTCTGGGCCAGCCCCTTGTAGACGACTAGAACCTTCATGCACCAATATACACGTTTACCCGTTTTAGTGCTTACGTCCCGCTGGATAGCTTACCTTTTTTATTCAGTGCCCATACGTATCCAGAGGTCATCAAATGGTCAGCAAGGCTACACAGAAGATGCACGACATCGGCTACGTGCCCCCAAGGGAGACATGGACGCCCATCGATGAGGCCCTCTACGGCGTGGACACATTGTTCAGGCTGCCAAAGGAGAGGACCGACGAGCTACGGTTCAACGCCATCAAGCACGCCTTCAACTACTGGTACGAAGAGAGCAAGTGGTACCACATGTACTGCAACGAGTTCGATTTCGCTCCGTCGAGCCTCAAGACATACGATGACCTGGACAAGCTTCCGTTGATATCCCACAGGTTCTTCAAGGCGTACCTCGAGGGGCAGGAGTTCGTCAACTGGCTCATGAACATCAGCATCAACAAAGTTGACCGGCCAAAGATACAGAA